>QQUB01000463.1 GCA_008501835.1 Bacteroidota bacterium | reverse complement strand
GTATTTTTGACCATTGATATACATCTCAATCCAGCTGCCGATACCTTCCCGGTTACTGTCTGTACCGACCAAAAACACCTTCAACCAGTTGTTGGCATTGCTCGTCGTGTTTTGCCATAAATGGAAAAAATTGTCTCCGGTACTCTCAAAGTAATCTGAATTAGATACAGCAATATCCAGTAACCCATCAAGATTGAAATCTCCTATGGCATTGGCAAAGCTGCTTAAAGTATCACCTTCAAGAAATTGGGACAAAAAATTATTCCCGTTGTTTTCATTAACATATAATACAGAAGTAAATTCAGCATCCGTATAAGAACCGCTGACATATAAGTCCAGATCAAGATCATTATCTCCATCAAAAAAGTTTCCTCCCCAACTGATCTGGTTAAATTCTACGCCCGCGGAACTGGCCACATCGGTAAAAGTACCGTCTCCATTATTCTTCAAAAGGGCATTGCCAGGAAACTCATTAGTCACATAAATATCCAAATATCCATTGTTATCATAATCTCCAATACCTCCATTCATTGCATCAATGGTAATATTGACATTAGCTGCAACGCTTACATCTACAAAAATTCCATCGCCCGTATTCTCAAATAATTTATTCTCTTGATAATCCTTGTCATTTGCTATGTGCAAATCTTGTAACCCATCGTTATTGTAGTCAAAGAAGACGACAGACAATGACAAGGAATTATCATCCATAATATTGGAGGCTCCTGTAATGTCTGTAAATGTATTATTCCCGTTATTTCTATAAAGCCGGCCAGGATCTGTATCAAGGGTATAAGAGGAAACATATAGATCGAGCCATCCATCATTATTAACATCGCCAAAAACTACAGAATAGGTGGGACTGTCCTCCACAGGCAAACCTGCATCCATGGTAATATCTGTGAAACCTCCAGCTCCTTCATTGAGGAAAAGTCTGTTCGGGCATTCAAAACAGGCCACAAACAGGTCTTTATCTCCGTCATTGTCATAATCTACCCAAAGAATTTGTTTCGTCTGACCGGTTACCTGGACAAGAGGAGGAATTAACTGAAAGCCACTTCCCGTATTTTGGTAAAACAATATTTCCTGGTCAACTTCAGTGGCAAAAGTTAAGTCGTCTAATCCATCTCCATTAAAATCAGCGAAACTTACTCCACCACCAAATTGACAATCTCCACAACTTTGTGCTATTCCATTGGCGGCAGCTGCTTCATTAAAATTCTGAGCGGATAAATTAAACGTGTAAAAGGCGACGATTAAAAAAATGAACAGTTCTCTCATCCTGTGTGTTTTTCACAAAATTATTGCAATATATAGGGTCGGAAGGTTTTAAAAGGAAGATGTTCATTATTACGTGGTGGATTACAAAAAGGTTACATCCGAGAGCATCAGACAAAACCTGAGAAGAACTAACAGCATAAAAATCCTTTATGCCGGAATGCGCGTTTCCAGTTCAATTTTTAAAAACCTTAGGGTACAACAATTGAGACTATAAAACCTCAACCGTTTCAATAATATCCCCCAATTGAATCTGGTGGACTATGTCCATACCTTTGATCACTTTTCCAAAAATGGTATAATTACCATCAAGGTGGGGCGTTGGAGAATGCGTTATAAAAAACTGGCTCCCTTCTGTATGGTTTCCTGCAGATGCCATTCCCAGATAACCTTCCTGATCATAATGCAAAGGTGACAATTCAGATCGAATGGTATAATTTACACCGCCCCAGCCATCTCCATTTGGGCAACCTCCCTGGATGACAAAATTGGGGACCACCCGATGAAAGGCAATATTATCATAAAGCCCGGACCGGGCCAGCTCAAGGAAGTTGATCACTGATCCGGGGGAAGTGTCAGGGAATAATTCCAATTGGATTTTACCTTTGGCAGTTACTATATCCACACGAGGCTTTTTTTCCAGCCCCGTCAAACCTGACCAATCGATAGGATGAGAGAATTCCGGTTGCCTGACAGGTTGAGGCTCATTATCGGAAAAGTAATCAATAACCTGCTGTAGCACATTATAGGTTTCTAAATCCCTGGGGATCTCTACCGCTTCCTGTATTGCAGTAAAAACTACGACACTGTCTTTCAAAAATGCTTTAAAATTCCGGTCAGGGTTTTGAAGAGCCTCAGCTGCGGTTGCAATCATCCCAGCATCTCCTGTTTCGATAACATTTTTGAAAAGGTTGGCAATTTCCCTGGTAACAGAATAACTGCTTGAAGTAAAAGTGCTTCTGAATCCATCATTTCCAGAAATATAAGCCAGGGACTCAACGCCTGCTGTCCTGACTGCCGCATGTTCATTATTTTGGGATTCCCGCAGGACATACCTGTAATTCCAACCGAATTCTGCCAAGGCTCTGAGGCAAGCAGCTTTTTCATATGGATTATTACTGCGAATATAACGTTCACGGAGTTCCGCATTAATATTGTTTCTGTGGTCGACGTAATAAACAGGCAAAAGGCGATTGGCCGCTCTGTAAAGGTTGAGTTGCGGCTCCCATGAGGTGATTTCTTTGGCCCAATTCCAATAGGCAGTAGCTTCCTGCGGGAGGCCATTTTCAAGAAAATGCTGGGAAGCCCTCACTGCAACATGGTGATTTTCATCCTTCAGTAATGGGTAAACCAAAGGAGTAACATCTTCATAGGGGAAATTCCCTAAAGCTCTGATAATATTACACTTGACCCGATAGTCCTGCTCCTTGGCCAGAGCATTTTTCAAACTTGAAAATGCTTTGGGGAATTTGGTTTTTCCCAAAGCTACGGCCAGCGCCATACGAATGCGAGGATCTTCTTCAGCAGCAAAAACATTGGCAATTCTCAAGGTCTGGATACTGTCTGTCTGGATATCGCGGGCGCGGAACAGGTAATTAGCTCCAATAAACCTGACGGTCAGCGGCATATCATTACTCTCAACCAGACTGATCATTCTTTCGGTGCCTTCGGGAACAGTCATATTTCTTAAAGCATACCTGTAAATGCCCCATGCCTGTCCTTCCAGCAGAAAAGTATCTGTTGGCATATAAGTGGTTGTAGTGCTTAGAAATTGAAGCGTTTGAAGATCGCCGCATTTTCCAATGGCTTCAAGAATTGCCCTGTTCGCTAAGTTGTAAACTCCTCCCGTATCTTCACGGGCAAAGGCATTAATGAGATGTTGAGCTGCCGATGCGGCCCCGGTTTGCCCTAAAGAAAATGCAGCAACGGCGCGCACTTCATCAAGTTTATCATCTAATAATGAGGCTAATGAATCAACAGCTGTTGAATCTTTGATGGATCCGAAGGCTGAGGCTGCCAGATAGCGGTAAGTAGGGTTCTTGTGATTGAAAAATTCGATTAACTCTTCGATACTCTGCTCGTCCTGCAACTCAAATATCTGTTGACAAATACTATCACGAGCATCAGGAGCAATCTCTGTAAGCTGCTCCTCACGGTAAGGCATACAACTAATCTGGATGATCATCCAAAACAAGCCTATGAAGAATAATATTTTCTTACCCATTATTTTTTCTTTAGTGCTTCTTGAACAGATGGTTATTACAATTCAATATTTTCCACTCTGCACGCTAAACTATTAACTTTCGCTCTCCTACCCTCCTCCTGATTCATCTTCGAACATGTCTTCATCAAAAGCGCCTTCATCTTCAAATAATTGCTCTCCGTCAAGAGGTGATACCTCTTGTTGATACTTTTCACAATCCAGCTCAATGTCCATGGTTCCTGCCGGAATAGGGAACCTGGCATTCATATTATAATCCAGACTGTCACTTTCTGCTTCCAGTCGTTTGATATAATTCCGGAAAAATGGTTTTGACATATATCCTCCCTGCCCATATAACAAGGAACGGAAACGTATCCATTTATCATCCCCACCTACCCAGGTACCTACCACGAGGTCGGGAGTCATGCCCATAAACCATCCGTCTACATAATCATTGGTTGTACCTGTTTTACCCCCGGATTCACTTCGCAGATCACCCATGGCACCAGCATACTTAAGCATTTCAACCATGACATAATTAGCCTGCTCTTCCATTACGTTCAAACCATAGGGGATATGGTTATAGATTTCCCGTCCATCTTTGTCCTCGATTTTAAGGATATAAACTGGCTTGTTGTAATACCCATTATTAGCAAAAGACGAATAGGCTCCTGTCATTTCCATTACAGAAAGGTCCGTGGATCCAAGACAAATGGATGGAGTTTTTGGCACCCTGAAACGGCCGTTAGGGTATTTGGTATCCTTACTAATGCCCATACGATCAACCAACTCTCTTACCGGTTCGGGACTTCCCAATTGTTTCATCAGGTGAACGGAAACTGTATTTTTTGACTTTCTCAAACCTTCTTTCAGGGTAAATACCTCTCCGGAATACGTACCATCTGAATTACTGGGGGTCCATTCATCCTGAAGGAAGAAACTTCCATCTCCAGGCTTTATAGTCACCGGTAAATCCAACACCTCATAACACGGGGAAAAACCCTGCAATGCGATCGCTGTAGCATAAACAAACGGCTTGAAAGTAGATCCTACCTGACGATTGATATTGACGTGGTCGTATTTAAAATATTTATGGTTGATTCCTCCAACCCAGACTTTTACATGACCGTTGTTTGGATCCATGGCTACTATACCTGTTTGCAGGAACATACGGTGGTACTTCACAGAATCGAATGGAGACATAATCGTATCTTTCTCCATTTGTTCATTGTAGGCAAAAACCCTCATCTCCACTTTCTCATTAAAAACCCTGTCCACTTCTTCCTGAAGCGAATCCCAGCTGGTCTTTAGTTTGGGAAATAGATCACTGCGTAAGACCTCCCTGTATTGAGCCGCCAGCCCGGAGCTGATCAACCCCTGAGAAACCAGTTTGGAAATCGTTCCTTTCCTTTCATGTTCCTGAATGATACGTTCAACTTCCCGGTCATCTTCATGAAATTCAAGTCCGGTCTGGTTTTCGAGCTGTTCTAAAATATCATTTAGGTATGTCTTCCTCAAAGACTGGTAACGATCTGAGGTGCGGATTAGCTTGGCAAGATCTTCCTGCCTTCGATTGACACTGATCTCATGATCAGATCCTTCCACAAATGTCCAGGGGTCCAGTTTTTTCCAGCGCCGCCAGAATGTTTTTTGAACCCTCTCCATGTTTTTCACCATTTCCTCTTCTGCAATACGCTGCAGATCTGCATCAATGGTGGTATAAACTCTTAATCCATCTTTGTAGATATTGTAAGCAGTTCCATCCGGCCTGCGATTTCCCGGTTCATCGAGAATTGTCTTGAGTTCCTTTGCCAGTTCAGCCCTAAAATAAGGTGCCAACCCATCGATATGACTTTGGCGGGTGAAATTCAGCCCAAGGGGTAATTGCCGCAGAGAATCATAAGCTGTTTGGGCTATGAGATCATTTTTAGTCATTTGCTTCAAGACGATCTCTCTTCGATGCATCACCCTCTGAGGTCTGCGCAATGGGTTGAAGTAGGATGGATTTTGTAACATTCCTACCAACATGGCAGCCTCATTCACGGAAAGTTCATCCTGTGATTTCCCAAAATATATCTCGGATGCGGCTTTAATTCCATAAGCTCCGTTGATGAAATTAAATTTATTGAGGTAAAGAGCGATGATTTCCTCTTTGGTGTATTTTCTTTCCAGGCGGACGGCAATGATCCATTCTTTTAATTTTTGATTAATCGCCTGAACTTTATTTTTGGAACGCACACCGGTAAATAATAATCTGGCCAACTGCTGGGTAATGGTACTTGCTCCTCCCTTATTTCCCATATAAGCAATGGCACGTGCAAGTCCTCTGAAATCGATACCTGTATGTCGATAATATCGTTCGTCCTCGGTAGCAATTAACGCCTTAACCAGGTTTGGAGACAACTCCCCATACGTCACAGGAACCCTGTTCTCCGTATAGTACCTACCCAACACCTCCCCATTGGCTGCAAAAACTTCTGACGCTTCTTCACTCCGTGGATTTTCGAGGTCCTTAACGGAAGGAAGGTTTGTAAAGGAAAGGGCTGTAAAAAGAATGATGAGAAAAAGAATCCCGGCAAACAAGGTATACCAGATCCATTTGATGATCTTATTATACATTGGTTGATTCGGGTCGGTGAGGTATTTGTTATACAGATTTCGCATAAGCTAAACTAGAATTTTTTGAAAAGCAGTAAGAAACATACGACATAAGGCTCTTAAATACTTTATACAAAACTATCACTTGTAAATTGTAGTTTCAAACTTTTTGAGTAATTGTTATTAACAGGGGATTATTTGAGGAAAATGGTTTAGTAAGTGTTACGGGTTGCAATTTGCTGGTTACAGGTTCCTGGTTTTATGTTCCAGCCATTAATATTCTTCCTTGACTAACATTCTTTTCAAGGCCTCCCGCCATTGAGGAATTTGCTGATTAAAGGTGGTTTTGAATTTCGATTTATTTAAAACACTGAAGGGAGGTCGACTGGCTGGAGTCGGGTATTCTTCAGTTGAAATCGGTTGCACCTCACATTCAATTCCGGATATTTCAAATATAGCGATTGCAAAATCATACCAGGAACAAACTCCTTCATTACTGTAATTGTAAACGCCGGGAAGTTTATCTATGTCTAACTGCCCATTTGAAACCTGGTCGATGATATGCATGATAGCAACTACGAGATCTTCTGCATAGGTTGGCGCTCCGATTTGATCATAAACAACCGTCAATTGCTCTCTCTCCCGGCCAAGGCGCAGCATGGTTTTTACGAAATTGTGTCCAAAGTTGGAATATACCCATGAGGTTCGGATAACCATTGACTTTGGGTGAATGCTCTGCAATTGATTCTCACCTTCAAGTTTGGTTATGGCATAAATACCTTTAGGCTCTGTGGGATCTGATTCTGTATAGGGAAGGTTTGAAGAATTGTGATAAACGTAATCAGTTGAAAAATGGATCATGGGGATCCCCAATTTGGAACAAACCTTTGCCAGGTTGACCACTCCGGTGACATTAACCGCTTCGGCCAGATCTTTGTCGGCCTCAGCTTTATCCACCGCAGTATAAGCGGCACAATTGATACAATAATCCACCGGATGAGTCTCAAACCATGATTCAACAGCTACGAGGTTACAAATATCCAATGTATCCTTGTCATGGAAATAAAAATCGTACTCCGGATAATGTTCCGAAAGGGAGGCAAAAGTGCTGCCCATCTGCCCGTTGGCTCCGGTGACAAGGATTTTTTGCATTAAAATTTTCTTACTCAGTACTGATATTTAAGTTTTCGAAACAGGTCTAACCACAGGGGGCAAAGGGAAGGCACAGAGCACACAGGGGATAAAAATCAACCTTTATTCATTAATGTGTTTCCACAAAAGGTCCTTCAATTCATCCAGGCCCTTTTGGGCAACGGAAGAAATAAATACAAAAGGAATTCCTTCCGGCAATTCAGGCTCCAGTAATTCTTTTAGCTCCTCATCAAGCAGGTCTGATTTGGTGATAGCCAAAACCCTCGGCTTGTCGAGTAATTCCTCGTTATACATTTTGAGCTCATGCAATAATATCTTGTATTGCTCCTTGATATTATCGGCATCAGCAGGCACCATAAACAGCAGTGTCGCATTTCGCTCGATATGTCGGAGAAAGCGGTGGCCCAATCCTTTGCCCTCATGTGCTTTTTCAATAATCCCCGGGATATCCGCCATGACAAACGATCGATTGTCACGGTATTTTACAATACCGAGGTTAGGCACTAAGGTGGTAAAGGGGTAATTGGCAATCTTTGGTTTGGCTGCGGTGATAACTGATAACAAAGTTGATTTTCCGGCATTGGGAAACCCAACCAGTCCTACGTCAGCCAGCACTTTGAGCTCAAGGATCTTCCATTCCTCTTTTCCGGGTTCGCCTGGCTGGGCGTATTGAGGCATCTGGTTGGTGGCCGATTTGTAGTGGGCGTTTCCCTGACCACCACGGCCACCGGCTACGATGATCTTTTCTTCCCCGTCCTCGGTAATTTCAAATTCAACCTTGCCGGTCTCTGCATCTTTGGCAACCGTACCTAATGGCACTTCCAGGATGATGTCTTCTCCATTTTTTCCTGAGCTGTGAGAAGCCCTTCCGTTTTCGCCAGCTGTAGCGATCACATGTTTGCGGTATTTTAGCGCCAGGAGTGTCCAAACATTTCGATTGCCACGCAGAATAATGTGACCGCCCCGTCCGCCGTCACCGCCGTCAGGTCCTCCCTTGGGATTACGTTTGTCTCGGTGGAAATGGACTGAGCCAGCGCCGCCCCTTCCCGACCGGCAACAAATCTTTACGTGGTCTACAAAATTCTGCGTTGCCATTTTCAGGTTACTGGTTACCCAGAAATACTATTTTTTAGAAAAATAGTATTTCTTGAAAAAATAGAATTTCTTAAATAGCATCAACGGCGTCACTCAAACGACCGAAAATTTCTTCAATAGAACCGATACCGTTGATCTTATTACCAACTCCTTTGTCTTCGTAATAGTGAAAAACAGGAGCCGTTTCATTTTCATAAACTTGAATACGGTTGCGGATGATTCCTTCATCGGTATCATCAGCTCTTCCGGAAGATTCTCCGCGTAACAATAATCTTTTGACGAGTTCTTCCTCTTCAACATCAAGCATGAGCAATGAACTCACCTGCTGATCCTTTTCAGCAAGTAAATTATCCAGTGCTTCACACTGTGGAATAGTTCTTGGAAAACCATCAAAGATATATCCTTTAACATCAGGATTGGCTTCTACCTTATTGCGCAACATACCGATAGTCACTTCATCCGGCACCAATTCTCCCTTGGCCATATAACTTTTGGCTTTTTCGCCGAGTGGAGTATTATTTCCCATTTCATAACGGAAAAGATCGCCGGTGGAAATATGTAATAACTCATACTTCTCAACGAGCTTTTCTGCCTGGGTTCCCTTACCCGATCCCGGAGGGCCAAAAAGAATTAAATTGATCATTTGTTTGATTTTTAAAGTAGTATAAATATCGGCTTACCTAATTAGGAACGCGAAAATACAAAAATGTCACATAATTTCTATGCCGGAAGGGTGCCAATCTTCCTATGCTCAGGTACAATTTTCAATCTTTTTTCGACAAGTTTCAATGCTCAATTTTCTTACATTTGCATTCATGGAATTAGTCATCAATGAAGAAAGAGAGCTCAACCAGGCTGTTACTGAACTGCTTTCCTTTGCCGGGGGGCGGAAGGTCATGTTATTTTCTGGAGAGATCGGTGCAGGAAAAACGACTTTCATACAAGCCATTTGCCGACATTTTGGAGTTCAGGAGCAGGTTACCAGTCCTACTTTTGCCCTGATTAATGAATATACCTACATGCCTCCAGAAGGTCAGGAAGCATACATTTACCATATGGACCTGTACAGGCTAAAGAATATTGATGAGGCTTTGAACATTGGCCTGGAAGATTATCTGTATACAGGCGACTACTGTTTTATTGAATGGCCGGCCCTTATTGAAGATTTACTTCCTGAAGATGTCGTTAGAATAAATATTACCATTGAGGCAGATTCCTCAAGGAAATTGGTATTTTTGTAAAGAGGTCGATTTTTAACAGTTGATTTGTTTACCAAAACTATCCATAATTGACCATTCACCTTACACTGTCTGAAATCTAAGCAACATGAGTGACCAGGAAAAACGGATACCTATTCCCAAAGTATTCAGTGAAGGGTTTTATGAAACCCAAACTGAAATGTTGCCTGTTAAACAAAAAAATAAGAAGTTATACATTGGTATACCTAAGGAAAGTACCTTGCAGGAGAACCGGGTAGCACTTGCCCCTACCTCCGTTGCCACTTTAGTCGGGCACGGGCACAGGATCACCATTGAAAGCGAGGCAGGATTGAAATCCAATTTTTCCGACACAGATTATTCCGAAGCAGGTGCGGAGGTCGCCCATAGCAAAGAAGAGGTTTATAAAGCGGATGTCATCATCAAGGTAGCTCCACCAACCCTTAAGGAGATCGAATACATGCAGCCCAATCAGGTGCTCATTTCTCCATTGCAACTGCCCATTATTTCGGCTGATTACATCAATAAATTACGCCAGAAGCGCGTTATCGCCCTGGCTATGGAATATATTAAGGATGATTCGGGTACTTTCCCGGTTGTTCGGACTATGAGTGAACTGGCAGGTATAAGCGCCGTGCTCACTGCTGCTGAGCTGATGACCAAAAATCATGGCGGTAAAGGAAAATTACTGGGAGGTATCTCCGGTGTTCCCAGTGCTCATGTGGTCATTCTGGGAGCAGGAATTGTTGCGGAATATGCAGTAAGGGCCGCGTTGGGCTTAGGTGCCGAAGTACGGGTTTTTGACAACAATATCTATAAATTAAAACGCATACAGAATCTGGTGGGACAACAGTTATCCACATCAGCCATCAACCCCGTTTACCTCGAGCGGGAACTTATAAAAACAGACGTCGTTATTGGCGCCATGCATTCAGAATCCGGAAGAACCCCTGTTATTGTTACCGAAGATATCGTTCGCAAAATGAAACCCGGTGCGGTAATTATTGATGTGAGTATCGATCAGGGGGGATGCTTTGAAACTTCTGAGGTAACCTCACTTGATAAACCTACTTTCATCAAACACGACGTTATTCATTACTGTGTACCCAATATTGCTTCTAACGTACCAAGAACAGCCTCCATTGCGACCAGTAACATCCTGACCCCTATTTTGCTGAAAGCAGGCAGCACAGGAAGTATAGAACATCTTTTCTTCAGTAATCACGGTCTTCGTCACGGCATCTATACCTATAAAGGATGCCTTACAAATGAGTACCTTGGACAACGTTTCAACATCAAATCCACGGATTTGGATCTGTTAATTACTTCAAGTTTGTGATCCGGTTGGTAGTTACTATTCAGCAATACTATTTTTTTGAAAAATAGTATTTCTAAAACCAGTAACCAGCAACTAGAAACCAGCAACCAGCATGGACCTCATCTACATCTTCGATCTTGCCGGAACTTTTGTTTTTGCTATCAGCGGTGCGATTACGGCCATCCACAAAAAGTTTGACATTTTTGGTTCGACGGTCATCGCCTTTGTTACCGCCTTAGGGGGAGGTACTCTTCGGGATGTTCTCATTGGAAGCACACCTGTAGGATGGATGCTGGACACCAATTACCTGTTTGTTATTTGCGGGGCAGTGATCTGCAGTTATCTTCTGTTGAAACCCATACAACGCTTACGAAAAACCATGTTCCTCTTTGATACAATTGGTATAAGCCTGTTCACGGTATTGGGGCTGGAGAAGACCTTGTCCCTGGAACTATCCATGGCCATCGCTATCATGATGGGGACGGTTTCAGCCGTTTTTGGTGGGGTGATCCGTGATATTCTGTGTAATGAAGTACCGTTGATTTTCCGGAAAGAGATCTATGCGACAGCCTGTATTTTTGGCGCATTTGTCTATCTGATTTTCCGCCATTTTGAAGTAAACTATCACCTGAGTCTTATTTTTACCGCAATTCTTATTAGCTTTATTCGCATAATGGCCGTCCGGAAAGATTGGTCCTTAAGAGTTTAATTATTCAAAACTTCTTTGGTTTAACCACAGGGGCCACAGGGAAGGCACAGAGTACACTAAGCAAGAATACTTTTGTACTTTGAGATTGAAATGTCACTATCAGCCTGATTCCTCAGTCCTAAATATTTTCCCAATCACAATGTGTCCGGGAATTCACCAAAATCCAAAACCCATGCGTTACGACGAAATAATCAATAAGGAAGATGCCCGACTCAAAGAACGCCGCCGTAAAATGTTCGGTGATGAGAGTGCCGAAAAATTAAAGGACAACCGATTTGGCATTGCCCTTTCAGGAGGAGGAATTCGTTCAGCCACCATCAATCTTGGATTGCTAAAGACTCTTAACAGGTTTGGCATCCTCAAAAAAAGTGATTATTTATCGACCGTTTCCGGTGGCGGATATACAGGTTCCTACATCCAGGCGACCCTGAAAAACGAGGGTTCCTACGATGCATTGTTCAGGGATGAACATATTGATTACATGCGTTCCCGTGGAGAATATCTTTTCCCGGGTACCGGTCTGAGAAAATTATGGAACCAATTTGTACTCATCGTCAGTTACCTCACCAGTCTGCTGATGAGTTTCGTAAGTCCCCTGATCATCATTTTATTTCTGACGGGCATCTGGATGTTCATCGACGAAAGTTTTGACAGCGATACTACGGCAGTAGGCGAAGACATTTCCTGGTTTATAAAATATGGAGGGTTGACCGTATTAGGAATTCTTGCTGTTCATTATTTTCTTAATGTGCTTTTTAATTTCGACCTGGATGTGTCTTCCTGGTTCAGCAAGGCTGAAACGGCAGTTGTTGGGGTTGTACTGGTTATCATTGCCTGGTTTTATTTTTCCAATATTCATCGTATGGAAGTTCCCGGACTAGACACCATCATTCCGTATCTGGGATTCGGGTTATTGCTCGCAATTCTTGGTTTTTTCACTAATCCAAACTCAACGAGTTTCCACAGGTTTTATCGAAAACAATTATCCG
>QQUB01000905.1 GCA_008501835.1 Bacteroidota bacterium | reverse complement strand
AAGATAGGGTTTTAACCGCTGGGCCGAGGAGAGGGGAGTGATGAGATCGCGTGTTCCGGTTATAATTACGATTTTGCATTTCACTAACGGGATCAGATGGGTGTTTTTTAAATTGTACCTTAAGGGAAATGGAAAAACCAAAGGCCTTAAGTCCTTTTGAAAGGCACCTCTGATGGAATCAAACGGGGTTTCAAGAATGAGTAAATCGGGGGGGGTATTTGTGGCCAGGTGAGTGGCAATAGCTGAGCCAAGGGATCGGCCATAAAAAATGAGCCGGTCGTATTTGGGAGAAAGATGTTCTTCTGCCCAACGTAATGTACACATAGCATCATCATAGAGCCCTTTTTCAGATGGGAAACCAGTACTTTTGCCAAAGCCCCGGTAGTCTATCATAAGCACATCATAGTTCTTTCTGGTGAAATCAATGGCGTATTTTCCCCACCGTTTCAGGTTGCCTGCATTGCCGTGAAAATACAGGACAAGTCCAAGTGGTTTTTCTTCTGTTTGAAAGTACAACGCATTAAGCATGTGATTGTCAAAGGTGGTAATGTAGTGTTCTGAAAACCGGTTTTCAAAATTAAAATTGAAATCTTTATCCAGGTGGGTGGGTTGGAAAATGATGATTTCCTGGAATAAATATATAAGCCCAATTGCGATGGGGTAAATGAGTATGATCCCTGTAGTGATAAGGATGGCAGACATAGAAAGCAAATGTAAATAATTGCATTCTACAAGGCAAAGAAAAAGGCTGGTTCTACACCGAACCAGCCTGAAATAATGTTCATGGGACTAAAAAAAATTGAAAACACTTAGTCTGTTACAAAGTTACGAATAATATAGCCCGTGTCAAGTGGTAAAATGTTAAATGTTGATTTTCAGCCTGAAATGACCAATTATTCGATTTCAAATTCAGCTGTCACTTTGTTGTTTCCTGATGTTATTTCCACCGTATAAATCCCTTCGTAAAGGTATAGTTTTCCATTTTGTGCAGTTTCAATCCTAATCTCAGCTGCCTGGTTAGTACCCCCCTTGTTCACAAAGGCACTGTATTGTTCCGGCGTCATTTTATTTACTGTAAGGTCATAGGTTATTTGATTCAGGCCTTTTTTTACTTCTTTTTTTATTTCATTTAGAAGGCCATCCTCATCATTTTTGATTTTAATGTTTACAGTACCCGCATTGGCACTATAAAAGACGAAGGAAATTTCAGGCTCGGTATCGCTGAACCATGATAGATTTCCCCATTGGCTGGAATATCTAACGTTAGGGATATCAAAGACCATTAAGGGTTTATTCTGATTCTCAGGGGTCAATTGTTGAATCGGTCGTGCATCAGCCAGGTAGATGGAACGTCCGTGAGTACCTACAACCAGTTTGTTATCTCTTGGATGTACCACAAGATCATGAACAGGTGCTGCAGGCAGATTATTGTTCATCAACATAACCGTCTGGCCTTTGTCGAGGCTGATGTATAATCCATGATCAGTACCAATATAAAGTAAATCAGGGTTTACAGGGTCTTCCTTGATGACGTTTACCGGTTCTAATGGAAGCTCTTGAGCAATTCGGGTCCATGTCGCACCATAATCTTCGGATACATAACACATGGGGGTGAAATTATCCCAGCGGTAGCCATTAAGTGAAATATACACTCTTGATTTTTTAAAGGCAGACGCATAAACCTTACTGATCCACATATTTTCAGGCAAACCATCGGTGATATTTTTCCAGGTATTTCCACCATCCGGACTCATATGTACCAACCCATCGTCTGATCCGACATATAACAAACCGAATTGCAGTGGAGACTCATGGATAGTTGTAAGTGTTGAAAAAGCAACATCCCCCTTTCGGCCTCCTGTAGTCAGATCCTTTGAAACGGCAGAAAAATTATTTCCTTTATCCAGGGATCTGAACAATTTATTTGCTCCAAAATAAAGAATGTCTTCATTGTGAATGGACAAATGAATGGGTGATTGCCAGTTCCACCTCAATGGTCGCTCTCCCAACTCGTGTTTTGGAGTAATCCGTTTTCTTTGGCCGGTAATTGTGTTAATACGGAAATAATTCCCGAACTGAAACCCCGTGTACACCGTTGAATTGTCACGGCTGTCAATGGCTACTTCCATGCCATCTCCGCCAAGGATCATTTCAAATGGGTAATGACCACTTGAATGCCAGCGATCGCTTTCCCGGTTGGTGTGCGATCCCTTCCAAACGCCATTGTCCTGAAGGCCTCCGTAAACATTAAATGGCTTTGCCATGTCCACGGCTATGGCATAAAACTGACCAACGGCAGGCGAATTACATTTGATCCAGGATGTTCCATCGTCATAA
Source organism: Bacteroidota bacterium (assembly GCA_008501835.1). Taxonomy (GTDB): domain Bacteria; phylum Bacteroidota; class Bacteroidia; order Chitinophagales; family Saprospiraceae; genus BCD1. The sequence continues at coordinate 880 of QQUB01000905.1, read as the reverse complement.
GATATATTGATCCCACCATCATTTCCTAAAATAAGATGATCGTCATTATCAGGGTTTATCCACAGATCGTGGTGGTCACCATGTACATTTTGTCCATTGATGCCTTTAAAGGTTTTACCGCCATCATCAGATTTAATTATTGGAACTCCAAGGATATAGATCTTATCAGGATCCTGATCAGAAACTCTGATTTGTCCAAAATAATAACCATAGGAGTAATAAATATTGTCCAGATAACCCTCGTGGGTCCTTGTCCATTTTTTACCATTATTTTCAGAACGATATACCTGGAGGCCGACTACCGGGGTGTCAAAAAGCAGGCTGTTGGCATCCTCTACATATTCTACGAGTGCAATAGGAGAAATTTCACCTTGTTCAATCTGGTTTCGGATATAGGAATAATTGTATTTTTCAGGAAAATTGTATTGCCTTAAATAAGTTTTGACCTCTTCTTCAGGCAGTGAAAGAAAGGTCTTCGGGTCCATTTTTCTGAGTTGGTCTTTGGTTAAACCTGATTCAGATTTCATTTCAGATGGCCTGCGGACCTGATTATCGACTGATGCATATAGAATAGTCTTTCCATTAACCAGTGTTGCAGTCAAACCAATGCGCCCAGCTCCCTGGCCGGTTGGAAATTCTTTTCCCATGTCTAATTTCTTCCAGGTTTCGCCACCATCGGTACTTTTATAAACCCCGCTTCCTGGTCCCCCTTCTGAAAAGTTCCAGGCACGCCGTTCTCTTTCCCAGGTAGCAGCATAGAGTATTTCAGGATTTGCTGGATCCAGTAGGAGGTCTACAGCACCTGTATTATTATCGATAAAAAGGGATTTACTCCATGTATTACCTCCATCCACGGTTTTATAAACGCCTCTTTCTGAGT
>QQUB01000329.1 GCA_008501835.1 Bacteroidota bacterium | reverse complement strand
TTATCAGGGATCCCGGTGCAGGAGGAAACTGGTTTGGTGGTAGCGGAAATTTCACCGCTCAAAACCCAAGTTCTGCAGCCCATATCACCTATTTCATGAATCGCAGGCATATGTTTGGGAAAATGTATATTGAGATATGGAAGGACGGAGAACTCCTGAGGACATTACCTGCCGGTAAAAGCGCTGGGATCAATATCGTTGACTTACCAACATCTCTCAAGAAGCCTAAAGCGGCACCAACCAAAAACAGAATGGCACTTGGTGGTTCATTATTCGGACCAAACCTGCCGGCAGGAGAATACGAAGTCAAGATTATCAAAGGTAAAAAAGAGTACAATAGTACCTTCAGTATGGTGTATGACCCACTATCTGAATACAGTGTTGAAGACCGGGAAGTACAACGGGACTATACTATGAAGTTGTACAATATGACCGAAGAAATAGCTTATATCTATGAAGCGCTGTCCAGTATTGAAAAGCAGGCATCAGATCTCGCAAAAGCGCACCCTAAACGAGCTAAAAAGATCGATCCCTTAACAGAAAAAGCAAAATCGGAAAAAGGGAAACTGGTTGCACTTGAAGGAGATTTTTATGTCGATGAAGGGGAGCAAATCAGGGAACGCATTTCCACCATGTATTATATGGTAAGTTCTTATCCGGGCCGCCCTTCACAATCTCAGATTGATGCTACGGATAAATTGTCCAGGGAAATGGAAGATGTCACAAAAACCTTCAAAGAAGTGCTGACATTAATGGAAGAGACTAACTCCTTCCTGGAGAAAAAAGAGCTTGGAAAAATTTCAATTCAATCCAAGGAAGCATTTCTGGCAGGTGAAAACAAAGGAAGCGATACAGGCGGACAGTTTTTCAGAAAAAGCAACGGCTTGTACAAATCCCTGAAACAGGCAGGTTTTGACTTCAGATTATTCTGATCAATTGATCAGTTGATTTAATAAAAGCCTTCTGGGTAAGCTTACCCAGAAGGCTTGCTTTTTGTATGCCTGAAAAATGTTACTTTTGTCTGAACAATAAAATCAGAAATTCGATCATAAATGGAAACTTCATCATTGTTAAAAGCCTTCCAGAACAGAAATGTCTCCGAAATAAAAAAGATCCTTACTTCAGATTCATTTCAGGAATCATCATTTGCACCTTTGGAAGCTCACCTCAAAGAAGAGCTTGCTGAACTGAAGAAAAAACTCAAAGCTACGGTAATCAATCCCGATGGTGAAGAGGGAAAAAGCTTCAAGGGAATGTTATACCTGCAACAGCATTTCGACCAAAGATGTCTCAATGCCCTCCCGGATCACTTTGCCGGGATCAGGGATGAAGTTGCTTTTGAGGTCGCACAGGCCGGGCGTGACCTGCCTGAAGGCTATGTGAGCCTGGCCAGCGGATTACTGAAATATGCAGGTAATCTAAAACTCAGCAATGAAAATTTACAGTCCCAGATCAATCTTTTACTCAAGAAAAAAGAGGATGACCGCAAATGGAAACGCACCCTGGAAAACGAAGCTGCAGGCCGCAAAACAGTGCGTAATTATTTCATCATTGGCCTTGTAATTCTCGGACTAATCCTCCTGGGTGTCTGGGGTTTTAAAGCTTACCAAAACTGGCAAAACGACGGAGAAGTAACCGAAGAACAAACGGAAAGCACCTCCACTCAATCAACCTACACAAGAAAGAAAGCAGAGGACACAAATGAACAATGGTTCGAAAATGAAAGATTGTTGGCTGCTTCCTTTGTTTTCGGTAATGAAAAAACGGAGGAGATCAGAAACCGGGGCAATGTTACTGCAGAATTACACGAACTGGGGTTTCGCTTTGGAAACGACCCAATTCAATGTTACCAAAGTGTTGCCTTTGATTGTAAGCGCCCTGCCAAGTCAATCACCGTGCATGGAGATAAAAAGCACGACGCCATCCTGTTTCTTTTGTGGGCCAATAAGGTAGGACGTCAGGTTTATATTGAGAAAAATACGTCTTATTATGTCTTTTTGAATACGCATGAGGATGTTTACGCTGCCGTGATTTTTGGAAAAAACTGGGATGAAAGCCTTGAAAACCCTTGTGGAGGTAACGGTTTCTTCAGTGAGGATGTGATTTATGCACCTCCAACATCCAATGCTACCATTCCAAAGAATTTCGATTCTTCTGAGTCAAGGATAAAAATGAGGTTACGACACGAAAAATTGCTTCCGCAACAAAAGGTGAACAAGGACCGCTGGCTGTATATCATGACAGATTACGATTAAGGAAAGGTAGGGAAACGAGGGAATAAGGAAACAAGAACAAACACTTTTAGTTTCACGCTGATCTCGCTGATCATTTTTGAACATTTTCTGCGTATATTCCGACCTTTGGTGCGGAATGTCATTACATTCCATCTGCGTTATCTGCGAGACCAACAAAAGCATTCCAGATTGTTCTCTCAAAAGTGTACAGTAAAGAATTTTTTTAACATCAACCATGCCAAATCAACCTTACCACGATATTCAATCAACAAGCGTATACGTACAGGTAGTTTTACCATTGGCGCTACCGAAGCCGTTTACCTATTATGTTCCTGAAACCATGGTCAGCCAGATCCGGTTTGGGGTAAGAGTGGAAGTACAGTTTGGTCGTAACCGGTTGTATACGGCCATTGTCGTTAAAATACTGGATGAAAAGCCTGAAGGGGTAAAGCCAAAATCAATTCTCTCCGTGGTGGATACACATCCCATCGTCAATAAGAACCAGATGAAGCTCTGGCTCTGGATGGCCGATTATTACGGGTGCACCATTGGGGAAGTTATGAATGCTGCCCTGCCGGCCAACCTGAAACTATCTAGCGAAACCCGGTTGGTACTGAGTCCTGTCTTTGTCCAGGATGAAATGATGTTGTCAGATCAGGAATTCCTGATCACAGAAGCGCTTAGCATTCAGGAAGAGATCAGCATCAAAGATGTGCGGGACATTCTCAATAAAGAGACGGTCTACCCGCTCATCAAAAGCATGCTTGAAAAGCATTTGATTTACCTCAAAGAGGACCTAAAGGAAAAATACAAACCTAAAAAAGTAGTCTGTGTTCGATTGGTAGAGCCCTATGTTTCGGAGCCGGACCGACTGGTGGAAGCTTTTGACAAAGTAAGTCGTTCCAACCGGCAAACAGAGGCACTAATGGCCTTCATCAAGTTGTCCAAAACACAGGAATTCGTTCGCAAACCAGATATTTATAAG
>QQUB01000590.1 GCA_008501835.1 Bacteroidota bacterium | reverse complement strand
ACGAAAAAGGAAACGACATATCATTTTTTAGAGGACCTGCGCAAATGGCTGCGCGGGGATTCCCGTCGCGCGGATGAACAGCGGTTGGAAAAGGCCGCAATGACCGACCCTTTCCTTGCAGATGCTATGGATGGTTTTCGGCAGTTTCCGGAAAGTGATCATGAAGCTGCGATTGGAAGGTTACGTAAACGACTGAATGATAAAACCAGCGACCGAAAAGGAAGATTTATGCTTTGGAGGGTGGCAGCTGCAGTAGTATTTATCATTGTTGCCGGAGGAGTTTTTTGGTTGGTAAATGATCGGTTTGCCTTGGAGAATAATGATATGGCTTTTGAACCTGTGCCGGCCCAAACGGAACAAGTGGACACAAAGAAATCCGGAACAGAATCAGAAACTTCGGATAATGAGACCACCGCTGATTTAATATTAGATGAAGAAAAACCTGCAAAGCCCGTTCCTGATGCCGGAAGGGATCGTCCTGTAGTTGAGGAAGTCATGGTTGCTGATGCAGATGATCCGGGACCAATTGCAGAGATGAGGAAAGAAAGTGTTGCACCACCTCCACCAACGATTGTAATTGATGGAGTACCTGTGGACGCTCCAAAACCTGCTGAGGGGGCAATAGTTGTATTGGCAGATGAAATTGCTGAAGAAGAAACACCTGTTAAAGATTCTGCCGCATTTACCTGGGCCGATATGGAAGCGGAATTTCCATCGGATACCTTAAATGTTGTGCTGCCTGAAGAAAGACAGTACATCATCGGTACTATTCTTGCTGAAGATAATCAACCTATTATTGGCGTGAATGTGTCCGCTCTTGGAACTACATTAACGACCATGACTAATATCAGAGGGCAATTTAAATTGGAGTGGACTCCTGATATTGAAAAACTGGAGTTCTTATACAATGGCTACGAAAAAACATTGGCCGATGTACAGGGCCCCGGAACTTTGAGCGTCACCATGACCCAGTTAGCTGACCTTGAATTAAGTGATGTGACCTTGACTGCTGAATCTGTGCCTGCGGAGGCTAAAGCAAAAAGATCATTTGTAGCCCAAACCAAGGTGCAACCCGAAGGTGGATTTGATGCTTTCGAGAAATATATTAAAAAGAATAAAAACTTACCGGCGAATGTTTCCAAAGGTGAAGTACTGCTTCAGTTCGTAGTACAACTTGATGGAAGCCTGACCAATGTCAAAGCCTTACAATCAGTTCCAACTTCCATTGAATCCGAAGCCATCCGCCTCCTCACGGAAGGTCCGAAATGGGAAAATCCTAGCGGGAAGCCAGAGGTGGTGGAGTATGTTATGAAGTTTTAAGGAGAATAAAGTCTTTAGTAAACATAGGTGAAAGGGAAATCGTTACTATCGAATTTATTCACCTGTGCAGAAAACATATTCGGACAAACAAGGCCATTTTTTTGAGTAATATAAATTTAAAATGACAAAGATCGCTGAGCTATGAACAACGTGAATTGATCAGTGAGCTGGTTTTCCTTTCGGGTAGAATATCTTTTTTGCCAACCCCAGAAATAGCTCACAGATCGCGATGCGCTCAATGATCTGTTATCAATTTATTCTTTTGCGCCATTTACAAAAGAGATTTTGTGAAGGAATTTTTTCGGTACAGATGGAAATTATTTGACGACTAGTAAAATGTAAACCATTGGTTGCATTTTATTGGGCAAATAAATTTTCGCGATACTGTCATCCTGATCAAATTTGGCAATTGGCTGTTTGCTGTGCCCAATGTTAGCGGTTGCCTAAAAACATAAACAAATTAAAACGATGAAGAAATTGGAATTAATGGTAGCTCTAGTTTTTCTGGCTTTTTTTCAGTTGTATGGACATCAAGATTTCTATGTTTACGGGGAATATAAAAATGTCAAAACCAGAATAAAAACGGGATTTGAATATGAAGAAATAAATAAAATAGAAATCATTGGAAAATCTGTTCAAAAACTGGCAGAACTGGAGGGGTACAAAAAAAATATTTTTCTTGATTTCGCTCATAATTACATAGAAGATTGTGAATCGGATTACTTCCTTAGTTTTGATAAGGGGAGTATTACCCAATCATGGGGGGAAAATAAGAAGGAACCGAACTTATTAAGTTTTAATGGAATTGTGTTGAGACAAGTGGGAAGGTTTTTTGATGTTGATGAAACATTGAAACTAATAGAATTCGCTATTCAAAACGTTGGTGAAATAAAAAAGAATCAAAGGAAGATTAGATATGAGCAAAACTTTTGCCAATGGATAATAAATACGATCGATACTATTCAACTTAAGAAGGTCGTCGAAAATGATAAGTCTCAAAAATTGAATTCGATTTTAATGGAAGAAATAAAATTGGATAAAAATCAATTTGAAAATGGAATCAATTATTACTATAAAAATGGGCAGTATCATTTTTCCGAAAAAACTGAACCCCCCAAAGCGATTTTATCAATTTCCAATGTTTTTCAGACATTTGAAATAGATGAAAACCAGAAAATGATATTTGATACAGATACCTCATTTTATTTTTTACGAATTGATGAGAAACTTGTTTTGTCAGAAAGGTTTATTTTATCAAACTCTAAGGGGCATTATGAACCTTTCAGGGTTAAAAAGAAATCCAAGGATTTGATCACAATAAATTTTTGGAGGTATGGGAGTGAAATTGAACGACAAAGGGAGGAATGGATAGTAAAAAAATCCTTTGTTCTGGATTTAATTAATATTGAACTAGATGACTATGATCCTGAGAAAAAATGATAGTTATTAATTTGAAATTAATTACATCATCCTACTTATTCAATCTCCAGCTCCTCCATCAACCTCCTCATCGCTCTTTTATTTTCCACCGAATGGACTGCATTGATCACATTACTTTTATCCCGGGAGGTGAGGTGAAACGAAACCGGCGCTCTTGGCATTTCCTCATCTACAGGGTCGTAATAGAACCTGATGAGTTCAAAATTTTCCTTTCCCATGAGGTCGGTAATGAATCCTATGTTATTATCCTGTTCAAAACTCTGTACGGTAAATAAGAGACCTGTGAGGCCTAAGGGCTTAAGCAGTTTTTCAATACTGCCTTGTTCGCGGTCCGGAAGGATGGATTCAATTTCTTCGGTACTGGTAATCTGTACCAGGATGACCCCGCTTGTATTTTCAAGAATCCAGTCTTTATACACTTGCAAGAAACGGGTGGCAGATAAAATGCCGAAATTATCCCGG
>QQUB01000804.1 GCA_008501835.1 Bacteroidota bacterium | reverse complement strand
TAATCATCAAAAAGAGTAGCAGGTTCTGGAATTTCCTGATCCTTAAATGATTGCAGATGACGTTGGGCAGGCCACCATTCACGGTGAGGTGCCTTATGCTGGTACATCATCATGAAAGGTTTGTTTTTGTCCCGCAGGGAATCCAGGTAATGGAGGGCCATATCTGTGATGAGATCCGTAACATACCCTTCAATCCTGACGACACCTTCAGGTGTTCGGAAATCCGGATTGTAATAGTGGCCCTGATCTGGCAGCACCTTCCAGTAATCAAATCCTGTGGGTTCAGATTTGAGGTGCCATTTTCCAAAAACTGCTGTTTCATAGCCATTCTGTTGCAATAATTTTGGATAGGTCACCTGGGTGCTGTCAAAAACATCAATATTGTCCTTCACGCCATTGAGGTGACTGAATTTTCCCGTGAGAATTACGGCCCGGCTTGGAGAACATATGGAGTTGGTTACGTGAGCCTGATCAAAACGGATGCCCTCTTCCGCAAGTTTATCAATATTGGGCGTTTCTATCAGATCCGATCCATAAGCGCTGATGGCCTGGTAAGCGTGGTCATCAGTCATGATGAAAATGATGTTTGGCGGATTGTCTGCGTCAGGGATGAATGGTTGATCGTTTTTACAACTGAAAGCTATCATCGCAAAAAATGAGATAATAAAAAGCCGGAAAACAACAGAAGAATTCATAGACCAAAATTTTTGTGAATATAACAAATTTAGAGGGCATTTTATCCACACTTAAAGCCTTTCAAATCAAGGAAAAATCAGAGAATCTACGGTACGCTTTTTATTTCATCAGATGTAAAGAGTAGCAGAAGCTTTTTTACAAAACCGGTATTGTTTGGTTCAATAGGCTTTCTGATGGAATACGGTTGTATGAATTTATGATGTACTGATCCACTTTTAATCAATGGATATTATCTTTATTCTGATTTGACAAAAATAAAGTAACCATGCAAATATTAGATTCTCCAAATATTCCTCCGGCAAACGGACACTATTCACCTGCTATCAAAAGTAACGGAATGTTGTATTTATCCGGCCAGCTTCCTATCGAACAGGGTACCCGAAAGATTCCTGATACGATTGAGGAACAGACGGATCTATGCCTGCGGAATATTGAATTGATCATCAGGGAGGCTGGCTGTTCCAAATCAGATATCGTACAAATGAGGCTGTATATTTCTAATATTCACCTATGGGATAAAGTGAATGAAAGGTATGCTGCATTTTTTGAAGAACATAAACCCGTCAGAAGTGTGATTCCGACCAGGGATTTACATTTTGGATGCCTGATAGAAGTGGAGGCAGTGGCTGAATTACCTCATTGAATGGCTGGCAATAAATTTATTTAAGGAAGGTGAGTCCTGACCCAAGACCTTCCATCAATTCATGCACCGAAGTATTTTCCAGCATGGATTGAAGACCACCGCGAATTTCTAAAAATTTGTCGTGGACAGGGCAGGGTTTTTCATTACTGCATTCTTTCAATCCGAGTCCGCAGCCTTTGTAAATTTTGTCCCCATCAATGGCTGCTACGATAGCACTTAACATTACCTGGGGTTGTTTGGATGGAAGAATCTCAAATCCTCCTTTAGGTCCACGAACAGAATCAACCACGCCTTGTCTTGCCAGTTCCTGAAGTACTTTGGCAGTAAAAGCCATTGGCGAATCAATAGCTTCGGAAATGCTCTTGAGGCTTACTCTTTTCCCGTTCCGGGATTCCTGGGCAATGAAAAAAGTTGCCCTGAGGCCATATTCACAGGCTTTAGAAAACATTTGTTTTTGTGTTATTAATGCAAATATAATGTTTTTTGGTAAAAAAGACTTGGGTGTCCGAAATAAGGTATTGCATTCGGGGTAGCCCAATTTTTTCAATTCTGAAAATCAACAAATTAGCTTGTCTCAGAAAAGTTGGAAAAATGGAAGAATGGGGAATGGCATGAACCATCTTCCTTTTCCTCATAGTAAGTTACAGCATGGAGATTTCAGACCGTATTAAAATTCCCCCAGAAATTCTATTTGTGCTAAGGATTTGCCGGAAACGCGTTCGAATAATTCATAGACCAATCCGTCCTTGAGTCCAACTCTGGGTACGAGAACCTGTGTACTATCCATGAACTGCATGACCTTTATATAAATCTGTGAAGCAGGGATGATTACGTCTGCACGGTCAGGATTCATTTTCAGCATCGACTTTCTTTCGCTGATGGTGAATTCGTTGACATAAGCGCGTATTCCTTTGAGTTCTACCAGGGAAATTACATTGTTTTGTCTCCGGGTGGCCAGTTTGTATAATTTATTGATGTTTCCACCGGTACCGATGGTCATGACATTTTTGACCTTTTTAGGTCGGACAGTTTTTAACCAGGCCTGAATGTCGCTGAAAATGTAAATCCGGTCGTTGCGGGATAACTTTCTCACGGATCCGACTCTGAAGGATTTGCTGGCGATCAGTTTTTTCTTTTCAAAAAGATTTAATTCCGTACTACCACCACCTACATCAATATGGATATGATAATCATCACTCAGGTAAGGTATGATGGCTTTGTTGAGAATTCTGGCCTCGTCTTCTCCGGATATAATATTGATATCCAATTGAAGTTTTTCTGAAATCCGGCCAATGATCTCCATGCCATTTTCTGCCTCTCTCATGGCAGAGGTAGCCACCGCATTATAAGCTTTTACTTCATAAAGATCAATTAGAATCTTAAAAGCCTTCATGAGTTGAAAAAATCGTTCCTGGGTTTGCTTTTTGATCTTTCCATTTTTAAATACATCTCGTCCAAGGCGAAGCGGGAAACGTAGAAATTCAAGTTTCTTAAAACTGACCTTATCCTGTTCTTCATAAACACTTACAATTTGTAAGCGAATTGCGTTTGATCCTATATCTATGGCAGCAAGTTTCATGGCTAAAATTTTCTCGCCTTAAGGTAATGATTTGTTGGTAAATCAAAAAGCTGGTAAAACCATTTACCTGCTTTACTCCCAAAACTTATCCGGCCAGAACTCACAATTTTCAGGGACGGTATGGGATTGTTCAATTTTTGATAATTGTTCCTGAGTGGCATGGTTTTGTATCTCATTGAAAAGGATACGCTCCTCAAACCGGATGTGTTGTTTAAGCTTTTCTTCAATCTTAATCAATACCTCTTTGAGATCGGATTTTTTTTCGAAAAGTGTTTTTAATTCCTGATGTTCGGAAAGCGCTTGCCGAACGTGTGGATGGTTTTTTCCCAGAACGGTAAAGGTGAATTTTTCCTCCAGCTCAAAATGTGGTGCCAATTCATGTTCCCACGACCAATCGGTGTAAGCTTTTATGCGTTCCGGTTCAACATTACGTTTGAGGCCTTCACGGATTTTGAAACACAGTAATAAGCCACGATGGTGATCACGGCTAAGTGGCTGAAGGGAAACATGTCGTTTAATAGGTTTTGGCATTATTGACTATTTTCAATTTGTTGAACGAGGTTGGGAGGTAATTTTTTATTCTTTTTCTTTTGTAGATACCTCCTCAGGACTCCTCCTTTGATATTGTTGATATCAAATTCCATGATAAAAGCATCAGGGTCAATTTCGTCGATTACCTGATGGATTTTCCTGAGATCGATCCGGTTGATGACCGTGTGGATTATTTTCAATTCATTTTTTTGACCATTGTGTACATAACCTCCCTCCCCTTTGTAAATGGTCATGCCGGCTCCGAGTTTTTGAAGGATTTGTTTTTGGACCTCTTCCTGGTTTTTCGAAACAATGGTCAGTCCGATGAAGTCCTCAAATCCTTCGATCATGAAATCGGTTACTTTGGCAGTAACAATAAAGGTCAGAATAGAATAAAGTGCAATTTCAACAGAAAACAATAAGGCCGTAATACTGAACAAAATAACATTAAAAACGAGAATTACCTTTCCAATACTAATGCCCAGGCGGTCATTCAGAAAAACACCCAAAATCTCCGATCCGTCCAATACGGAGCCATTTCGGACGGTGATTCCTATTCCCATACCGACAAAAAGCCCACCGAAAATGGAGATCAGCAGTTTATCATCAGTAATGGTCTGGAAATTTTCCAGCTGGATAAAAATGGCCAACCCTATTATGCTGATTATGGATTTGATGACGATACGTCTGGAAACAGTGAAATAGCCCAGCACCAAAAAAGGAATGCTGAGTATCACCAGCAAAATGGAAATATTGATGCCAAACTGAGCATTTAATAAAATAGCGATTCCTGTTACCCCACCATCCAGAAAGCCATTGGGTAATAAAAAGGCTTTCAGACCAATACTGGCCAGGACAATGCCTGCTCCAATTTGAAAATACTCTGAAATTAAAGTATAAATCTTATTTTTCATGGTCATTGGTTTTTTTATTTAAACAACCTCATGCCATGTAAGTTTTCAGGGAATTACCTTTGGTCCAATAAATTTACTCCAGGGTTATTCCTCCCTTAAGTTTAATGCTGGCAGAGGAAGCTCCCACTTCAAATTGGTACGCCCCGGGGTTGATCACCATCTGTTTGGTGGACAGATCCCAGGAGGCCAGATCTGCTACATCAATGGATATGGTAACCAATGTCTTTTGACCGGGAGTTAACCAAACATGTTGAACTCCAACCAGCGACTTTATGGGCATCTGGAAATGTTCCTGTGGTTTTTTTACATATACCTGTACCACTTCTTCCCCTGACCTTATACTTGTATTGGTCAGGAAGAATTCGATTTCAATAGTTTCATCCTCGATGCTTCCTTCTGAAGGCATGGCCAGGTCTTCATAAGCAAAGTCTGAATAACTCAGGCCATGCCCGAATGGAAATAAGGGGTCACCTTTAAAATACCTGTAGGTTCGGTTCCTCATGCTATAATCATCAAAAGGAGGAAGGTCTTCCGTGCCTTTGTAAAAGGTCACGGGTAATCTGCCGGAAGGGTTCATATTCCCATAGATCACATCTGCAATGGCGTTTCCTCCCTGTTCACCTGGGTACCAGACGAACAAAAGAGCATCGGCCAATTCGGCAATTTCTGGCAATGCAACGGCGCTTCCACCGGTTACTACTACTATCAATGGTTTGTCAGGTGCATCTTTTTTTATTCTGCGTATTAATTCAATTTGATTTTCCGGAAGCCGGATGTCGGTACGATCACCGCTATCAGTAAGCATGGCATCCCCTTCTTCCCCTTCCAGCATTCTAGAATTGCCGATGGCGGCAATGGTTACATCAGAGGATTGGGCGTGGTAATAACCATGATAAGTTTCTGTATTTAAAAGGGTACCCATGGCGTATTCCACTATCGTTCCTTCATCGGATTTATTGATCATGCCTTCAACCAGGGTCACCAGGTTGCCGGAAAATCCGTTATAATTCCCAATCAAAACCATGTTGTCAAAGGCTGTTGGTCCGGTGACGAAAATTTTCTGAATGGTATCTGAATTTAAGGGAAGAACGCCTTTGTCATTTTTTAACAATACAATTGATTTGGCGGCGGCTTCCCATGCCAGTTGTCTATGTTCTTCACTATTGAGGATCTCCGGGGAAATATTCGCATATGGAGATTGATCTTCGTAATCGAGCAGTCCCAGTTTGATCCGTGAATTCAGGAGTGGTTTCAATAATTCGTCAATTCTGGCCTCACTGATATCTCCGCCCTCCACAGCATTATGGAGATTTTGATAGACTGTCCCGCAATTGAGATTGACCCCGGCTTCAGCAGCCATTGCAGCGGCTTCGACACCATCTTTGGCGACTTTCTGATGAGAAATAAAATCCATCAATGCCCAACAATCGGAGACGATGTGTCCCTTAAACCCCCATTCATCCCGTAGAATGGATTGTAAAAGCATTTTATTCCCACAACAGGGTTCTGCAAAGAGCTGATTGTAGGCACACATGACGGTTTCTACCTCGGCCTCGACAAGCTTTTTGAAAGCTGGGAGGTAGGTTTCCCTGAAATCGATCTCATCCGGCACGGCATTAAATTCATGTCTGGTAGCTTCCGGGCCGCTGTGTACAACGAAGTGTTTGGCGCAGGCTGCTGCCTTGAGATATTTAGGGTGGTCTCCCTGCAGGCCCTCTACATAGGCCACGCCTAATTTGGCTGTCAGAAAAGGATCTTCCCCATAGGTCTCCTGTCCTCTTCCCCAGCGAGGGTCGCGGAAAATATTTATGTTGGGCGTCCAGAACGATAGCCCGGTGTATTGCTGGTAACTTCCTTTGGCAATGGCTGCATTGTGTTTGGCCCTTGCTTCATCAGAAATGGCTGAAGCCACCCGATAGATCAGGTCTTCATCAAAAGTGGCAGCAAGGCCGATGGCCTGAGGAAAGACGGTGGCCTTACCAGCCCTGCCGATCCCATGCAAACTTTCATTCCACCAATTATAAGGAGGAATACCCAGGCGTTCCACACCCGGGCTGTTGTAAAGCATCATGGCTGTTTTTTCCTTTAGGGTAAGCCTTTCAAGAAGATCGCTGATGCGTTCTTCGGAGTCAATTTTCGGGTCCTGAAATGGGAACTCCGGTTGAGCAAACAACAGGGTGTTGAGCAAAAAGCAGAAGGAAATTGCAATTAGTTTTGGCAGGAGAAAATTCATTTTGAGCTGGTATTGTTTATACCACCAAATTATTCAAAATCTTCCATAGAGCACTGAAATTTTCAGATTATTTTGTTGCTCCAAATCAAAAGCTGCTTTTTCGAATCTGGGGACCCTGATTCTGGGTTTTACATTATTGGAAAAGCCATATCCCTCGAGCGGGAAACCCAGGATATTTTTGTTGCAGATCCCATCATTGTTGAGGTCGTGGAAGAGGGCGATGGCATATTTTCCTGGAGGTAAATTGTTTATGGTAGTGGATAGCGTGTTAGCGGTAACAGGTACTCTGAATACCTGGAATTCTTTTCCTTCTTTTGGGAAATTTTCAGCAGAATTGTACAGAGCCAGTTGAATATGACCCTGTGATGGATCTATACCGGTTATCTGAATGGTAAGATTGATGCCCTGAGCCAAAATTGCAGAGGTGAACAGGTAACAAAAAATGAATAATAACCACTTCATGCAGGAGCCTTTTACCGTTTTTACGTTAAGGATAAAAGCTGAGTTTTAAATCGTTTTGTTTGCAGGATATTTTTTGGGCTGTAGTGAAAAGAAGTGGAGTCACCAGATTGGAACTCCACTTAAAATACTACTTTTTTGCCTTAAATTCAATGACCTGAAAATGGACACTGAATTTTTTTACGTAATAAAGAATGAGACAAAGTCGATTAGGTTGTATCAGGTTTCATTTTTTGTTGAAATGGATGGAATTAATGGTAGGTTAAAAAAATATTCAAAATATTTCCCTGAATCGGTATATAATTCTAAATCGATGGAATAATGGATTAAATGGGGTACTGGAATCAGATAAATCTCACCCAATTATCCATTCTTCCAATCTTCCAGACCTATTTGGGAAATTCATGAATCACAGTGAATGGCTGATTTTTAGATGATTAAAAATTCAAACACGCTCTAATACGCTGTCAGTGCCTGAGCAACCCTTTGGTATAATGTATCTTCCCAGCTGATTTTAGCAATGTCCGGCCTTGTTGGGTTTGTCCTGAAGTCACGCGGGCTGATTATGACTTCAATGGGAGAAGGATGAATATGGCTAATGAGAACAAATACTTCTTCGATGGCTTCATCACCCAGAGGCACACATCCAATCGTTTTGTTTTTTCCATGGATGAATATATCTCCACCCAGGTTTGTCCGGCCATCATTTTTGGCCATTTGCCGGTCAAATTCATTGGGGTAATTAACCTTTGCCGAGAGGTGATAGGAACTGTTAGGGTTCAGGTATTCGATTTTATAAATGCCTTCGGGTATCTGGCGGTCGCCTTCTTTCAACTTAGGGCCAAGCTTTCCGCTGAAAGCTGTGAATGGGTAGGTTTTGATCAAAATGGGGTGTTCATTCTTTTGACCATATAATTCCAGTTTTCGTTCTTCTTTGAAAATCAGGATGGATATGCTTTCGGGGAAACCGGAAAAACCGGCCTTCTCAAGATCTTCATTAAGCCTAAATAATACCAGGGAGTCAAATTTTGACTGGATGGATTGTACGGTTTCCCTGCCATTGGGTTGTGGGTAGCCATCGGTATTATTAGGGGTGGAACGGGTGAAAAAATAGGCAGCACCGGCTACCGCTGACAAAAATAAAATGGACAAAAAAAGTTTCATAAAAATGCCGGATTCAAAATTTGGTTGAATCCGGCATCAATATAGTAGTTTGTTCAAATATTTCATTTTTGAAAGTCAACAAAATAGCTTTTGACAGGAGAAATGGAATAATGGGAAAAAGGCACTAAACCTCTTTCCATTATTCCAATTATTCCGTTTACCTCATGGTTTTGATTATGTTATCTGGGTTAGAGAAGTTATAAAATGCATACAAAAATTTTATGTGGTCAATTGATCCTAATTATCGGCTATTTTAACAAAGCTTTTTGTTGTTGCCCCCTCCGGGTAAATGAGTTCCAGGATGTATTTTCCTGTTTCTAAAAATGAAATATCCACCATCTGGTCAAAAGCCTGTTCATGAATTTTCTGACCATTCAACGAATAAATGGAAATTTGTTTGGGTGGATTGTTGCTCACTTGTATGTTCAGAAAATGCGATGTTGGGACTGGATAAATTTTGATGTGCTCTCCTGAGGGGATTTGCCCTAATCCGGTGATAATTTCCTGCTCGTCTCCATAACTTATTTCAGGTGTTACCCCAGCCGGACAGATACCGACAAATTCAATAATATTGGGTGATCCAAAGGAAGCAAAAAATGGCCTTAGGACATCAAAGTCTATTTGTTGCAGGTTTAGAGTGTCAGCATTGTATCCTCCTGAACTGAAATTTTCAAATCTTGTGAGATTCAGCTTTTTGTTGGCGTCAAGAAAAGCAGAAATGGCGATGAGGTTTAACTCATTGCGGGGCACCTGAACAAAAGGATAATCAATTCCCGGGCTGGAACCTCCATTTAAGGTGTCGTGCATAAGTGCTATGATATCGAGCGTATCATAGGACACCAGGCCGGAATCATAGCGTAATCCTACGCGTTTGATATCTGCCGTGTCTGCAACTCCATAAACCTGAGAACTGCTGGCATTACTTGAAAAGTGAAAGGTAACAGGCTCTGTAAAACCAATTTTGGGCGCCACATATTTGAATATCCCTCCGTTTCCGAAACTGCCCGTAAACCGCATCTGGCCATTGTTTTCTTCCCAAACGTCATACTCGCCAATGGCCTCCCATTTACTTTCATCGATAACTCCATCTTCAAAATCATCAAAGAAATCAAAGGTTGATTCTCCATTTATTTGATTTTGGGAATTGACAGGACCGCCATAATAGAGTTGGATTTCCAGACCTTCTGATGGGATTTCAGGAACTTTGACGTAAAGTACGTTCATTACTCTTTCATCCACTCCCTGAACAAAAAACGGGAGTTCAGTGCAGTTGCTGTCTGAGATGCGTAGATCAGCGCCCTCTGCCTGGAGTTTTCCTTCATCCACCAAAGCCTTAGTATTGAATGGAATAGCCACTGTCGATGGTTCAATGGAGGAATGTCCGGCAGGCGGAGTTAAAGTAATGGTTTGGAAATATTGGAAATTTTCAAAGCAGTTTTGTGCAGCCAGAGGAATACCCATTAAGGCGATCATAAGGGTGAGTAAGTGTTTGTTCATCTTTTTGAGAACAAAATTACGGTGACAGGAAACATGTCTCCTCACCCTTAGGGGTGATTTTGAATCTGGATTGGTTTACTGTCTATTTACCAAAGCATAAATGTCCACACTAATGAACTCCCCGTTTTTCACCTCACAATCCCGCATGGTTCCTTCGAGTTCAAAATCCAGTTTGGCCATACCTTTTTTGCAATTGATATTTTCCGATTCGACAAAACCTTCTATGCGGTGAAGGTCCAGATGTTCAAATGCAAAATCACAGAGGGTGGTCAGTGCTTCTTTCATATACCCTTTACCCCAAAATTCCGGCAATAACCAGAATCCGATTTCTGCCTTTTTATGGGTTTTGTCCAGATCATTGAACCCTCCTGCCCCCATGAACTCTCCGGTTTCAGGATTACAAACGGCCCACCAGATACCTGTGCCGTTTTTTTCGAGATCGGCAAACCACTGCATTTGTTCCTTGGTGCCTTCCAGACTGTTGTAACTTACACCATAATATTTTATGATGTCAGGGTGGGAAAGGCCCTTAAAGATATTGGGTAAATCCTGAGGAGTAATCTGGCGGAGCAATAATCTTTGAGTGGTGAGGGTGGGGAAGGAGGTGTTCATATTTTAAGTTGAGTGGAATTGAAAAGATGTACCCCGCTGGCGGGGTCAAATTTGACCAGAAACACATCAGGAAAGAAAAATGTTCCCAGTCAAATTTGGGGGTGGACTTTCTTTCCTGGGAGAGTTCCACCCCCGAATTTAAGTTGGAAAGTTTTCACTTCCCAGTTTAAATCCGACCCCGCCAGCGGGGTATATTTTACCTTTTCACAACCAGCTTCCTCATCTCTGTGAATTGCTGGCCCTGAATTTTAATTAAATAAACAGCAGCAGGTAATTGTGCTACTTCGAGGTCAGCAAATTGCTGCCCAGCACGTAGTGTGGTGCTATTGAGCAGTTTACCGCTGATGTCAAGTGTTTGTATATGCAGATCTTCCGTAAGGGTATTTTCAAGGGCAACTCTCGCCCATCCGTCTGCCGGATTCGGTAAAATAGTTACACCATATCCTTCAGGGAAAATATTCTGAACACTGGTGACGGTTGTAAATGTCTGTGTACTGGCACATGCCCCGTCATTGATAGTCAGTGTAACCGTATAATTGTCTACAAAATCATAGGTATGAACCGGATTTTGTTCCGTGGATGTATTGCCATCGCCGAAATCCCACAGCCAGTTGGTCGCACCTGTCGATTCATCTGTGAAAGAAACGGTAAGGTCTCCCTCATCAACAAAACTGAAATCACTGGTAACCGGGCTTACCGTCACGGGCACTGAAGCAGAAATACATTGAACGGGACGAGCTTCAATGTCATAGAAATAATAGTAATATCCGGTGGGTGATGTATTGGCAGAAGAATTTACAATAGTCATCAAATCCTCCAATACAAAGGGGAAACCAGGGGACTCATTATTTCTGTAAAGGTTTACGCTGTTTCCTCCAATGTTATAATCTCCGGCTGCAGGTACTGTCATATTCAGGAATACTCTTTGTGGTCCTCCGGAAAGGAAAACAGTTACCTGATCGACGATCTCCGCTCCGGAAGGGGCACTACCATCATTATTAAATCCACTACCGATGGTCAGTGTTCTTTCTCCGGGTCCCTGGGCATTAACCCAAACGGAGACAATCTCGATAGCCTGATCTGCTGTAAAATTCAAGGCTCCATGATAGCCGGTGTTATGGTATCCTCCGGTACCGAAGCCAGGATCCTCAGGCCCTACATAACCCGATGGTCCTCCTTCCAGGTTTTCAACGTAGAAGGTTTGTGGTTCCGCTACAGTAGTTACTTCATAAAACGGACCATTATGAATTACCTGTCCATTTTCGTCCCTCCATTGCGCAAGTCCTGTTGTAGTAGCGACGATTTGTGCATCGTCACCAAGGCATACTTCAATATCTTCCACTTCAGGGGAAGGTGGAAGTTCGATGGTTATTTGCTGGGTGGTTGTATCATTTCCGATATTGTTGGAAACCACCAATTGAATGGTGTAGGTACCGCTACCCGGGAAAGTATTTACAGGGTTTTGATCCGTGGAAATATTTCCATCGCCGAAAGTCCATTCATAGGCATGAACGATATCATAACTTTCATCAATGAAGGAAATTTCACTGGAACAGGAGTTGATGCTTGTTGTAGAGAACTGAGCTACCGGCGCTTCAGTTGCTACCAGACATAGAGGCGGCAAGTCAAATGCTTCCACCTGATCCGTTCTGCTCGAAGGACTACCCTGATCAGCGCTGTAGCCTAATCCCCGGTTGGCAAACACCTCCCAGATAAGACATTGGTGAGCACCGTCGTATAATAATTCATCTGCTGTAAGGATGGCATCACGTCCATCAACCATACCTGGATTACAAGGCTGAATTTTCATGGCCTCAGTTACCAATTGCATGGCTATATTGTTGCCGCCGGTTCCCTGATAAAGGTCCGGATCAGGAGTTCCGCCATATTCATCGATAAGCGCCCAGGTAAGATCCCATAACATGGTGGCAAAAATAAAGCCCACTCCGTGTGGTTGGGAAATGCTTGCCTCATTATTCGAATCTCCATAGGTATAAGGGTTGATATTAAAATCAGTAGAATATGGAGCAGGACGTATTCCAGTACCAGTAATAGGTTCTCCGCTGGACCATGTTCCCATTCCTCTGATATCAGTTCCCTGATCTCCGGGTTCGATGGTGATTACTGTTGCATACCAGTCACTCCATCCTTCGCCCATTTGTTCTGCATTAAACAGACAATCAGCGTTATCACCGCCTCCGGTCAGTCTGTTGGAAATACCGTGAGTATATTCGTGAGCAATGATCCCATTATCAAAATCTGCATCCTGGATGATTTCTTCCA
>QQUB01000311.1 GCA_008501835.1 Bacteroidota bacterium | reverse complement strand
CGCTCCTATCCCTTGTCCTGCTCGTCCCTGCGCCGCCTTTTGCTCATATCGCTCCAGGCTACCGGGATTTGGTCGCTATGCGACCTCCAAAATCTCCGCGGCTCTCAGCGCTTCTTCGCGGCCCTCTGCGGTATAACTTCATTCTCGCATTTAATCATTTATGCATTAATTACCTAATACGTATGCAAAAACCAACACAATCACAATGACTCCCGACACAAAAGCAAAAGCATACTGCTGGACTTTTCCGGATTGCATGCCTTTTATCCTTGCGGAAATGGCTGTGGTTGTATTTCCAATCAAATTCATGGTGCCATCAACTACGTTACGGTCAAACCATGCTATTGGCCATGAAATCCCTTTAAACAATATCTTCTTGGTCACGAAGAGATAGATCTCGTCGATGTAAAATTTATTATTCGCCCAATTGTAAAAGGCTCCAAATGCTTTGGTCGCCCTTTCGGGGAGATCTGTTTTCTTCCGGTAAAAAGCCATAGCGATTAAAATACCCACAACGCCAATGGCTATGGAAGCCCCTGCCACAGACCAGTTGATATGAGCCTCAAACCCGTGTCCGTCCGGAGAGATCCATTCCGG
This sequence comes from Bacteroidota bacterium, assembly GCA_008501835.1. Classification (GTDB taxonomy): domain Bacteria; phylum Bacteroidota; class Bacteroidia; order Chitinophagales; family Saprospiraceae; genus BCD1. Next base: position 12,038 of record QQUB01000311.1, on the reverse strand, counting down.
GAAAGGAAGGAATCCAACCGTTGCACTGGCAATCGCCAAAATGATCAACGGAATCGCCATAGACATTGGTGATTCGTGAGGCGCATGCTCGTATTTCTTGTCTTCTCCCCAGAAAATACCGAAATACAAACGGAACATATAAAAAGCCGTCAATCCTGCTACGAGGTATTCGACGATGAAGTAAATCATATTATCGTGCAGTGCAGCTGCGAGAATTTCATCCTTACTGAAGAACCCGGCAAAAGGAGGAATACCCGCGATAGCCAGACAGGCAATGAGGAAAGTGATATGCGTGATAGGCATATATTTGCGCAAGCTGCCCATATCTTTCAGATAATTGCTGTGAACGGCATGAATGATGGAACCTGCTCCAAGGAACAACAATGCTTTGAACATAGCATGTGTGAACAAGTGGAACATGGAAGCCATATAACCCAACCCGTCGTGACCGCCATAACCGGAAACACCCAGCGCCAGCATCATATATCCCAATTGGGACATAGTGGAGAAGGCCAGCACACGTTTAATGTCCGTTTGTGTACAGGCAATTATGGCCGCAAATAAGGAGGTAAATGCACCTACAATGGCCACCAGCTCAAGTGCCGTTGGGGCGGCAAAATAATATAAAGGAAATAGTCTTGCTACCAGATAAACACCCGCCACAACCATTGTCGCTGCATGGATCAAAGCCGAAACGGGAGTTGGTCCTTCCATCGCATCCGGTAACCAAATGTGTAACGGGAACATAGCCGATTTTCCGGCTCCTCCGATAAAGATCAGGATCAATGCCCATGTCATAGTAGATAATCCAAGAAAGGCGATAGAGCTGCCCTGTGTGATAGCTGCCCCATCAGGGTTAGTGAGTTCCTGGAAATCAAAGGTTCCGGTAAGATAGGAAACTACCAAAATACCAATAAGGAACCCAAGATCAGCAAATCTCGTTACGATAAAAGCTTTTTTGGAAGCGGCCACAGCCGATGGTTTGTGATAATAATAACCGATCAGCAGGAAAGAAGAGACCCCAACGAGCTCCCAACAGATGTACATTTGGAACAAATTGGTCGCGACCACCAGGCCAAACATGGAAAAACTGAAAAGGGACAAATAGGCGTAAAAACGGGAAAACCCACTTTCTCCCTTCATATAACCAAAGCTGTAAATATGCACCATTAGGGAAACAACCGAAACGACGATGAGCATCATCACGGAAATCGGATCCAGAAGAACGCCAACATCAATATGTAAGGTATCTGTAAAGTTGAGCCAGGTAGTGTTGTAGGCTATGATCTTCTCATAGGTTTCCCCAACCTTTCCGACCTGGAAAAAATACCGGTAGGCAGTAATGAAAGACAGCACAGTGGAGACACCGATCGCTCCGGTACTGACCATACCCCATAACCCGGGATTTTTCTTGTTACCCAGAATTCCTACCACAAAAAAGGCAAGAAACGGTATCAACGGTATCCAAATGGTATAACTAAAGTCCATACAGCTAAGTTTATAGTAAACCAGTTAGGTTTTTATGTTCTATTTTATTTTTTTAACCGCAAAGCTCGCAAAGGTTACGCCATGCACGCAAAGAAAGCTTTACAGGTTGTATGTTCACTCGATTATGTCTAGATTTTCCCTTTGCGAACCTCGCGTATTCCTGGCGTCCATCGCGGTTAAAACCTGACAAACCACGTCAAACCACATCAAACTCAATTCTAAACTTTATACTCATCACTCATCACTCATCATTCCCTAGTGTTTCATCTCCGCAGTCTCATCTACATTCACACTCTTCGTTATCCGGTACAGGTCAATGATGATGGCAATGGCAATAGCAACTTCAGCCGCTGCCACAGCGATCAGGAACAAGGTAAAAAACAGCCCTTGTACATGTCCCGGGAACAAATATTTATTGAAAATCACGAAGTTGATGGCGGTGGCATTTAATATCAGTTCTACGGACAGCAACACTGAAATCAGGTTTTTTCTGGTCAAAAAGCCATACACGCCGATGAAAAAGACAATCGTGGAAACGATCAAAATTTCGTATATACTAACTCCGGCTATCATGATGTTTAATTTTATCTTTTTTATAAAAGGGCTTATTCACTCGTCTGCTCATCAGACTTTGGTCGTTTGGCAATAACGATCGCACCGATCATTGCGGCAAGCAGTAATACACTGATCACCTCAAATGGAAGCACATAACCGCCTTCACCGTAACTCAACAGGCGCTCTCCGACTTTTTCTACAGTCCCGGCATTAACCGTTTCAGGAGTTGTCTCAAAATTATGGCCGGTTATGGCGAAAATACTGACGGTTGCTCCGATAACGGCCACAGCTCCACTCAGGATCATGGTCCCCAGTTTGGGAGCAGGCATGCGGCTATCGATCTGCTCTGTAAGCAGGATGGAGAAAATGATCAATACTACAATTCCTCCGGCATAAACCGTGAGTTGCACGGCCCCGAGGAAGTGATATCCCAGCATGAAATACAACCCTGCAATGGATACGAGTACCAAAAAAAGGTAAATGGCTGCACGAAGAATTCGCGTGCTGGTCACTGAGAACAGTGAAAACAAAATGATTGCGGCCGCGAAAATGTAAAAAATGATGCGTTCCATTAATTTTTCGTTTTGTTTAATTGGGAAATTTTTAATACACACTTTAATGGTGGTTTTGATCTGGTTTGTATAAACTTAGGGTTGTGCATGTAAAGCAATCATAGCTTGGTTTGTGTATTAAAAATTTCCATTTGTTGATTGATTATTTATGAAATTTGAAAATAATCATTTCGCTTTTTCTGAATTATTTATCCTTGTCTTCCACCACCCTAGCCGTTAATTCCTGAAACCATATGAAACTATGTCAAACAGCGACCATAGGGAGCATCAAACGCGAGTTTACGTGCTACTCCTCAACTCCTTTCATCAACTTTGATCCAGGCTTATTCAGGATCTTTGTCAATTTGGATCTGTCAGTTACCGCATGTTCAAAGTCCTGCCCCATGATGATAGCATCTGTCGGACAGGCTGGAATGCAAAGTGCACACATCGTACACATCTGCAAATGGTAGACGAAAGTGTGAATGCTTTTTTTCTTTTTACCGGTCTCGGGATCGGGTTTTCTGTCCCAGATGATTTCAATGGTACCATTTGGGCAAGCGATCTCACAAGCCTGGCAACCGGTGCAGCGGTGTTCGTTATCTTCATTATGAGGCATGATCACCTCTCCACGGAAGCGATTAAACATCTGGAGGGTGTCCCTGTTTTCAGGATATTGCTGAGTGATGATCTCCTTGCGGGCATGAGAAATGTAGTAGCCCGTGACCATCATTCCTTTCCAAAGGGTTTTTACCCCGTGCGCTATGTCTGAAAAATATTTTATAACACTATTCATGGTGTTCGTTTTTCTAATTTCCAAAATACCATCCCATGTATACCACAAAGGCCATCAACACGATATTCATCAGGTTGAGCGGTAAGAGATATTTCCATTCCAATGTCAACAACTGATCAATTCTCAACCTCGGGAAGGTCCACTTAAACCACATCATCAGGAAGATGATAAAGGCAACTTTTCCGAAGAACCATAGGATTGGTGGAATGAAGTCCATGATTTGGTTAAAGCCGTCAAGGCCGCCAATATGGAAAGGCATCCAGCCGCCCAGGAAAACAGTTGCGGCGATAACAGCCACGATAAACATATTCACAAATTCCGCCAGGAAGAAAAAGGCAAATTTCATTCCTGAATACTCGGTGTGAAACCCTGCAGTGAGCTCTGATTCAGCCTCGGCAAGGTCAAACGGTCCACGATTGACTTCAGCCGTGGAAGCAACAATGAATAAAACAAAAGCTATGAACGCTGGAATGTGTCCTTTAAAGATCCACCATCCGTCTGCCTGACTGGCAATGATTTCAGACAATTGAAGACTTCCGGTCAAAACAACCATCGTCATCAATGCAAGACCCACCGATAATTCATAACTTACGATCTGTGCACCACTACGCATGGCACCGATCAGGGAGTATTTGTTATTACTTGCCCATCCGGCTAATAAAATACCAACTACCCCAATGGAAGAAATAGCGATGACAAAGAACAGGCCAATATTGATGTCAAATGCTTGTAATCCGGGAGCAAATGGAGTAACCGAAAGTACAATAAGGGAAGAAATGATGATGATAAACGGTGCGAAGTTGAATAAAAATTTATCCGCACGTTTGTTCATGATCGGCTCTTTTAACAAAAGCTTGAGCGTATCGGCAAGGGTTTGTGCTGTACCCCAGAAACCTACTCGCATCGGCCCCAGTCTAAGCTGGAAAAAGGCGCATACCTTTCGTTCTACATATACCAGAACAAGCCCCAGTAAAGCGAAAAAGCCCAGGAAAATTGCTCCGATAATGATCCATTCCACCAGAGCTGCCATGCCCGGCGACAAACTTGCCACAAGACTCTCATGAATGGACCTCACTAAATCTGTAAAATCATACATATTCTAGCCTGTTTTTATTCAAGGACATATGGACTAAAGGAACAAGGATTTTCATTTTATTCCATGGTCCAAATTATCTGATGTCAATTTTTATTATCCGTTTTGCATTTTGCACTCATCACAATGCACTCATCACTTTCTACCTATCAATATCCGGCATCACCAAATCAAGGGTGGACATGATGGCCACCAGATCGGCAATTTTTGAGCCTCTCGCGATTTTATCGAGTATAAATAAGTTCGAGAAACCTGGTGAACGGAATTTCAGGCGATAGGGACTTTTCTTTCCGTCACTGATGACATACACTCCAAAATCCCCACGAGCCGTTTCCACCCGTTGGTAAAATTCTCCTTTAGGTAATTTGATAACCGCATTCGTTTTTTCTTCTATTGGTCCTTCGGGAATGTTGTCAATCAGTTGTTCGATAATACTCAGTGACTCCCACATCTCCTGGATGCGTGCTTTATATCTTGCGAATGAATCTCCTTCGGTCAAAAGCACCTCATTGAACTCGACCTTGTCATAAACATGATATGGATTTTTTTTGCGGATATCACATTCAAAACCGGAAGCTCGTCCCGCAGGGCCAGTTACTCCAAAAGCGATGGCATCTTCTTTGGACATTACCCCAATACCTTTGGTCCGCTCCTGGAAAATCACGTTTCCGGTCAGGAGCTGGTCGTACTCCGGTAATTTCTTCTTGAAGTGTTCGACAAATTCTTTGGTTCTTTTTTGGAAATTTGGATGAATGTCAAACATCAAACCACCGGGCTTATTATAATTCATGGTGAGTCGTGCACCACAGGTCTCTTCAAAGATATCTGTAATCATTTCCCGGTCACGGAAACCGTAGAGGAAGGTGGTGATGGCACCGAGGTCCATACCCATAACTCCCCACCACAATTGATGTGAGGCCAAACGGGTAAGTTCATCAATAATGGTTCGGATGACTTTTACGCGATCAGATACTTCAATCTCCAGGGCATTTTCAACTGCCAGACATACAGCGACATTGTTGATATGGCAGGACAAGTAATCCATACGGTCAGTGAGGTGCACGATCTGACGATAACTATCCTTTTCGCACATCTTCTCAATGGAGCGATGGATATATCCGATATGCGGTTCGATCCTTTTTACGATCTCACCGTCAATGGTCAGCACCAGGCGTAATACACCGTGAGTGGAAGGGTGCTGAGGCCCCATATTGACGAAATACTCCTGACTCTTCAGAGCATCTCCAGGTATCGTTTTGTCCTTGTCAACAACTTCCATATCTAAATTCTTTTCTTTTTTTTAATTTATTAAGCCACTTTCCGTCCACCGTCCACCGTCTACCGTAATCCGTCCACCGTCCACCGTTAATAATTGATCATATTGATATCGTCCACATAATCTTTGCGCAACGGGTGGCCTTCCCATTCGTCCGTAAGCAACAGCCGTCTGAGGTCAGGATGGTTATTGAAAACCACCCCTAAAAGGTCATATATTTCTCTTTCATGGAATTCAGCGGTTGGCCATATATCACATACGGTATCAAGGGTTGTATTTTCCCTGTTTTCGGTTTTTGCTCTGGCAACGATGATATGTCCGTGCTGGGAAGACTCGAGGTGATAAACAACTTCCAGGCAATCGGGCCAGTCTACTCCGGTTTGACAGAACAGGTAGTCGAAAGAAGTTTCAGGAGTGCTCTTCAACTTTTGGGCTACTTCATGGAGGTGTTCACGGGGAATGTTCACCTGCAGGAATTCCTGTTCTTCATCAAATTCAATTCCTTCGGCCCATGAAGTTATGAGTTCTTTTAAAGCTGATTTTTCCATGTTGTTAAGGTTGGTGTTGCGAGTAACAAGTTTCGCGTTATGGGTTTCGCGTTTCGGGTTGCGTGTTACGGAAAAACTGTTTCACACAATCCTCAAATTCTTTCTGTCCACTGCCGACTGTCCACTGCTGACTGAAAACTGAAGACTGAATCAGAATCCTTCCGCAAATTTTTCGTCAGGATTGATTCTTTGTCCTGTTCTTTCGGTTTTGATTTTTTTCTGGAGCTCCATAATGCCGTACAACAGAGCTTCCGGTCTCGGAGGACAGCCCGGTACATAGACATCGACAGGGATGACATGATCTGCACCTTTTACAACAGAGTAGGTGTTGTAGAAAAACGGGCCTCCGGAAATGGCACAGGCACCCATAGCGATGACATATTTAGGGTCAGCCATCTGATCGTATAATCTTCGAAGGACAGGAGCCATTTTGTTGACGATGGTTCCTGCAATGACGATGAGGTCTGCCTGGCGGGGTGTAGCTCTGGCTACCTCAGTCCCAAAACGGGACCAGTCGTGACGGGATGCCCCGGTAGCCATCATTTCAATGGCGCAACAACTTGTGCCGAATACGAGAGGCCAGAGGGAATTGGCACGGCTCCAGTTGACAACCTTGTCAATAGAAGTGATAAGAATATTGCCACCGTTCCCTCCATTGATCACGGTGCCGAGTTCATTTTGATTGATTGCTTTTTCCATGTTGAAAAATTGTGGTGTTCAGAAAACAGGAAAATGTAAACTATTCCCAGACGAGAGCTTTTTTCTTCCAGGCGTACAAGAGTCCCAGGCCGAGGATGATCAAAAAGATCAATGCTTCTAACAGAGCGATTCCTCCTATGCTTTTCATAACGACAGCCCAGGGTACGAGGAAAACCATTTCAACATCAAAGACGAGGAAGAGAATGGCGAATAGGTAATATCCTACTTTGAATTGAACGTGTGTTGGCCCTTCGGTAGGCAGGCCACATTCGTAGGGATCATCCTTGTAAGCGTTTTTGGATTTCGGAGCCAGCAGATTGGAGGCGATCATAGCACCTCCGACAAAGACAATGCCGCTTATGAAAAAGACAATAATTGCTTCTAATCCCATAATGTCTGGTTTTAATTGAGCTGCGGAACCTTGAAAAATTAAAATGCAAAATGAAGAATTCAAAATGTAAAAGGGAATGAAAAACTCATTGACCTTAAAAAAATTTGCTTTCTACATTTTTTATTTTGGTTTCACACTTATGGAAAATTTTACAATTACCATTAAGCAAAATGAAACCGTATCAAAGCTCCGCAGCTTTAGTTAGGTGTCGATTTTAGTTCAATTGGATTATTCCACTTCCCAGGTTTCTCCTGAGAGGAGCAGATCATTCACCGATTTGAACTTCGTTGTTTTCTTAACTTCAGCCATTTGAGCTGCTACCCGGTCTCCAAGCGTAACGTCTTTAACGCTACGGATAACACCCATAACCGTAGGTGTCTGTAATTTGGATAGCATCAGGTGCAAGGTGTTATCAACTTCTTCAGCATCATGAACGAGAATATCGTCCTCAGTGATACCATTTTCGCCGATAGTCACCGTTTCCAGCTTCAGGCCGTTCAATACAAGTCCTTTGTTTTTATCCTTACCAAAGATCATCGGTTTACCATGTTCTACCCAAAGTTGAGCATCGGCTCTGACGTCTTTGTGAGTTACTCCTTCAAAAACTGCATCGTTGAAAATAACACAATTCTGCAAAACTTCTATTACGGAAGTTCCGTGGAACTTTTCAGCTTCAACAAAAAGAGCAGTCATTTCTTTAGGAACGTTGCCAGGTACTCGGGCGAAAAAACGTGCCTGGGCACCCATGGCAAGACTACCCGGGTGGAATGGAGGCTGAGTATTTCCGTAAGGGGAAGATTTAGTTCTCAATCCAACGGAAGAAGTAGGGGAGAACTGACCTTTGGTCAAACCATAGATCTCATTGTTGAACAAAATAATGTTCAGGTCCACATTCCTACGAACTACATGGATGAAGTGGTTTCCACCAATGGCCATAGAGTCCCCGTCACCAGTGATTACCCAAACACTCAGGTCCGGGTTGGCGAGTTTAACTCCTGTTGCAATGGCAGGAGCACGACCGTGAATACTATGCATCCCATAGGTATTCATATAATATGGGAAACGTGATGAACAACCGATCCCTGAAATGAAGACAAAGTTTTCCCTGGAAATACCAAGTTCAGGTAAAGCCTTTTGTACGGATCTTAGAATAACATAATCGTCACAGCCCGGGCACCAGCGTACTTCCTGGTCGCTGGCCATGTCTTTGAACGTATATTTAGGATTTTCCATTTTTTAAATTTTTCAGATTTCTATCTCCACAATTGCTGTCTCCACAAAAGATATTGGATATTAATTGATTAGATAATGATCGGTTCGTTACCGAGCATTTGGTTAAACTTTTGCACCAGCTCCATAATGGTGAATGGAAGCCCCTGAATCTTGTTGTACTTGAGGAAGTTGTACTCAGGATACCTTGACCTCAATACTGCTGCCAGTTGGCCCATATTTAATTCACACACCAGGATTTTTTTGAACTTCTTGAATACCTCTTCGGTGTTTTTAGGCATCGGGTTGAGGTAGTTGAAGTGTACATATCCAATTTTATCTCCGGTTTCATTCATATAGTTCACGGCTGTGTGGAGGCTACCATAGGTGCCACCCCATCCTACCACGAGCAAATCTCCTTCCTGTGCGCCTTCGATCGTCAGGTCCGGGATATAGTTTTCCACCCGCTTGATCTTTTCAGCACGGATTTTGACCATGTACTCATGGTTGTCAGGAACGTAGGATACATTTCCTGTAAGTTTATCTTTCTCAAGTCCTCCGATCCTGTGCTCAAGACCAGGAGTGCCCGGGATCGCCCAGTTTCTGGCCAGTTTTTCAGTATCTCTTGCATAGACTTGCCAATCCTCTGCATTTTCAGCTTTTTCCAATCTTGGAGTAATTGGAGAAAGTTCACTCATCTCTTTGATCTTCCAAGGTTCTGAACCATTGGCGATGTAACCATCTGTCAGGAGAATAACAGGTGTCATATGCTCCAGCGCGAGTCTGGAAGCTTCATATGCATAATCGAAACAATTGGCAGGAGTACTTGCGGCAATAACGATTACCGGGCTGTCTCCGTTTCTGCCATGCAGGCTTTGCAACAAGTCAGACTGTTCCGTTTTGGTTGGCAGTCCGGTTGAAGGTCCGCCTCGCTGAACATCAACGATGACCATTGGTAATTCTGTAATCAACGCCAGACCAACAGCTTCACCTTTGAGTGCGAGTCCGGGACCTGATGTGGTTGTAATAGCCAAATCACCTGCAAAAGCTGCTCCAATGGCGGAACATACACCTGCAATCTCATCTTCTGCCTGAAAAGTCTTAACACCAAAGTGCTGATGTTTTGACAATTCGTGCAGGATGTCCGATGCAGGAGTAATAGGGTAGGACCCGAGGAATAAATCGAGGTTTGCTTTTTCAGCTGCGGCGAGGAAACCCCATGCCGTTGCTGAATTACCCATGATGATCCGGTATTTTCCAGGCTTCATTTTAGCCGGGAGGATCGTATGCGCTGATGGCAACAATTCCAGTGTGTCTGCATAGTTGTAGCCAGCCTTAAGGGCACGTTTGTTGGCCTCAATTACTTTAGGCTTATTCTTAAATTTGTTTTCCAGGAATCTTTCCGTGTGGGTCAAAGGACGGCTGAACATCCAGAAGACCATTCCAAGAGCAAACATGTTCTTACTCCTGTTCATACTCTTGTTATCCAGACCGATATCCAGGATACTGGTACGAGTCAGGGTAGTAATTGGTGCCTGGATAACCTTGTAGTTATCAAGACTGTCATCTTCTAGAGGATTGGATTCGTAGCCGGCTTTACCCAGGTTCTTTTTGGTAAAACTATCCGTATCAATGATCAGGGTTTTGCCAGGAGAAACCGAATGAAGATTGGTCTTCAATGCTGCTGGATTCATCGCAACTAATACATCGACATCATCACCTGGAGTACTGATCTCTGTTTGACCAATGTGTACCTGAAAACCTGATACACCGTAAACACTACCTTGCGGAGCTCTAATTTCAGCAGGATAGTTTGGGAAAGTTGCAATGTCATTTCCCAACATGGCGGAGGTGTCAGAGAATTGGGTACCCGTCAATTGCATCCCATCACCGGAATCACCTACGAAAAGAATAACCACCCGTTCCAGTGCTTCAGGTTCACCATTATTCCTAGGCGCTGTTTTAATATCGTCAACTGCCATTATAATTTGTGTTTTATTATTTAAGTGGCGCTAATTTATGTTTTCTGTACCCAATAAACAATAGCACAGATCACACAGGGCTAATTTATATTGGCTCTAAATTACATAAAAATAATTAAAAAATTTTTACTATATTTACAAACCTTCTTAACGTTGCAATCTGAAACTTTTCAGAAGGTTTTTTTAACACGATTATTCAATTTAAAATTGTTTTAAGATGGCAATTATAATCACTGACGAATGCATTAACTGTGATGCTTGTATCTCAGAATGCCCAAATAATGCAATCTATGAACCAGATGAGGAATGGTCTTATGCCGACGGTACAGAACTGAGCGGTGCCATTGATCTTCCTGGTGGCGGTAGCGCCGATGCTGATGAGAAATTTGAAGCAATCTCTGACGAGTTCTACTATATCGTTCCTGATAAGTGTACTGAATGCAAAGGTTTTCACGATGAGCCACAGTGTGCTTCCGTTTGCCCGGTTGACTGCTGTTTAGACGATGATGACCACAGAGAATCAGACGAGGAATTACTGGCTAAGAAAGCGTGGATGCACGGAGAATAATAATTCCCTGTGTTTTAATTCTGAATCTAAAAAAAACTCCTGTTTCTTTCGAAGCAGGAGTTTTTTGGTTTTTAGGAAAACCGGTTTTGAAGTGCATGGTGCAAAGTTCAGAATGATGAGTTTAGAAAGACTTTTTGTTTTAATGCTAAACTCTACACTTTGCACTCATCACTCTGCATTCTCCATTTCCTCCTTACCTCAAAAGCGTCACCTCCCCATATTCCGTCACTTCTCTACCTTCGCATACCAGCAGGATCTGAATTTTGTAAATGTACATATCCACTTGTGCAGGTTCTCCCTTTTATATGCCGTCCCAAACGTCATTTGGTCTGCTGCCGTGATACACCTTCAGCCCCCAGCGATTGTATACTCAGAAGCTGTTTTGAAGTGCATGGTGCAAAGTGCAGAATGATGAGTTCAGAAAGACTTTTTGTTTTAATTCTAAACTCTACACTTTGCACTCATCACTCTGCATCCTCCATTTCCTCCTTACCTAAAAAGCGTCACTTCCCCATATTCCGTCACTTCTCTACCTTCGCATACCAGCAGGATCTGAATTTTGTAAATGTACATATCCGCTTGTGCAGGTTCCCCCTTTTATATGCCGTCCCAAACGGCATTTGGTCTGCTGCCGTGATTACACCTTCAGCCCCCAGCGATTGTATACTCAGAAGCTGTTTTGAAGTGCATGGTGCAAAGTTCAGAATGATGAGTTCAGAAAGACTTTTAGTTTTAATGCTACACTCTACACTATAAACTCATCACTCTGCATTCTCCATTTCCTCCTTACCTCAAAAGCGTCACCTCTCCATATTCTGTCACTTCTCTTCCTTCACACACCAAAAGTATCTGCAGTTTATAAATGTACACATCCGCCTGGGC
>QQUB01000101.1 GCA_008501835.1 Bacteroidota bacterium | reverse complement strand
AAAGTGCCGCAAAAAGTGGCATTAAAGGCATACTGTATCAAAGCAACGAACAAATAAAAAAAGCGTTGGGCAGTTTTAAGTGAAGATGAGGCAACTGAGTATATTGAGTGTCAAAGAAAAAAGGATAGCTTAAATCAAAAGACAACACACAAAACATCACATTAGTCTGAACCAGACTTGTAAGTAACCAGAAAAAATGACCATCAAATATCGACCAATAAAAGAAGAGGAATACCCATTTTTGGAGGAAATGCTCTACGAAGCATTATTTGTTCCAAAGGGGCAACCCAAATTTCCAAAATCAATAATCCAGCATCCGAATATAATCAAGTATGTGAAAGCCTGGAATCAGCAAAAAGGGGATTTAGCCATTGTGGCAGTAAATGAACAAAACCTGGTCGGAGTAATTTGGGGAAGAAAGTTTCAAGTCGACAAAAAAGGGTATGGATTTGTTGATGAAAATACTCCTGAAATAAGTATAGCTATCAAAGACGAATATAGAAATAAAGGCATAGGAACAGGGCTATTGACACAAATCGAAATAGAATATTCGAGAATGGGCGTAGAAAACGTATCTCTTAGTGTCGATAAGCGGAATCCGGCAAGAAAACTGTATGAAAGATGCGGATATGAACTTTACAATGAGCAGGAAACGGCTGTAACGATGATTAAAAAAGTGAAATAACCAGGTAAGAACAATGTTTGAAGTTCAAGGCCAGCATGAGCTTGCATTAAATAGACGATGAATAGTAAAGCATGCAGCAATGGTTGTCAGGCAAAAAACGAGGGAAAGGCTTTGAGGTTGAGATTCCTGATTCATTACAAAAAAGCCACCGTGTGAACATGCATGCGTCATAAAAATTCCTAAAAGGTAAAACCGTTTAGAACCAAAGCACTGATCTGGCGGTTTAGAAAATGTAAATTGAAACCTGATCATCATAAATTATGGTATAGGTAATGAGTAAGGCATTGCCCCTTGGCTTCCTTTGCTTATGAACTAGGCCATTTTGTAAATTTAAAAAAATGAAAAAGAGTTTATTCTTATTGATATTTAGCCTTTCATTATTCATTCCAAAGCAAGGAGATGCTCAAATAAATGAGGACGAAATGGGTGCATGGTACATGTACTTCTTCAATACGACCTTCAAGGAAAGTCCCTGGGGTGTCCAAGGTGACTTTCAATATCGTAATTGGAACATTGGCGGGGATCTCGAACAATTATTATTGCGAGGTGGAATAACTTATAAACCAAAGAACGCGAACATTAAATTTACACTTGGATACGGAAATATAACAACAGGGGCTTTTGGGGATGACAATTCTACTACCTCGGAGAGCCGAATTTACCAGGAAGCACTGTTCCCCGTTCAATTTGGCAATCGCTTCTACACTAATCACCGGTTTCGTTACGAGCAAAGGTTTGTGGAGAATCAGGATTTAAGAACCCGGTACAGATATAATTTATTCCTAAATATCCCTTTGAACAAAGCCGCCATGGCTGATAAGACCATTTATCTTGCTCTTTACAATGAACTTTTTATCAATGGACAACGAAATACCGGCAACGGAAATACAGTAGAAATTTTTGACCGGAACCGATTCTATTATGCCCTGGGATACATGATAAAAAAAGGCATGAAAGTACAGTTGGGGGTAATGAATCAAACCACCGACAATTGGAGCAAAAATCAATTGCAATTGAGCTTTCATCAAAAAATTTAACATCTTAACCATCAATGGTGAAATTCAAAACAGCGAAATCAGATCAAGATTTTGAGATTGGGAAAAACCTGTTTCAGGCATATGCAAAAGCATTGGGAATTGATTTGGCATTTCAAAATTTTGAGTCTGAACTCAATAACCTCAGGGCACAATACCATGAGCCTGATGGAATATTATTCATAATCTTTTCACAAGAGAATCGACCTATCGGATGTGTTGGGATTAGAAAACTGGATAATAACATTTGTGAATTAAAAAGGATGTACCTGGAAGCTCCTTTTCGGGGAACTGGAATAGGAAAACAAATGATGGAGGAGTCGATAAAGGCTGCAAGAAAATTGGGCTATGAAAAAATCAGATTAGATACTTTGGCAACAATGAAGCCAGCGATAAATCTGTATAAAAAATATGATTTCTATGAAATAGAGTCCTATAGATTCAATCCAATAGATGGAGCCATTTATTTTGAAAAAGAATTATAAAAAAGGTAAGTTTAGATCAAAATGCAACCTACTAATTCTTAAAAATCCAGATAGGTAAATGATCATCTCTCAATCATTTAATCATGAAGAAGTATTAGGATTTAAATTTGGATACAAGCTGATCGGCCAACCAAAACTGTTTTCGCACATATACTTTGTCGATGGCCTGCTTATAGATACCGGACAAAGTAAAATGAGAAAAAGCATAATAGCTGCAACAAAAGATTTAGATGTAGAGCAAATCTTCATCACCCACCATCATGAAGACCACACCGGGAATATCCCTGAACTCCAGGCATTGCACAATTGTGATGTTTTCGCTTCTGAACGTTGTTGCCAAATGATGAAAGCCCCGCCCAAATTGAGCTTCATCCAAAAAGTAACCTGGGGCGACAGACCTGCTCAGGAAGACCTTATCCCCATAAACGGCAGCATAGAAACCAAAAAGTTCCGTTTCGACATCATTCCAATTCCCGGCCATGCTCCCGATATGGTCGCATTATATGAACCAACCAGACGATGGCTGTTCTCCGCAGACCTATATCTCAATTCCTATATTGACTATTTCCTGAAAGGTGAAAGTATTTCCGACCAAATTGCATCCACTAAAAAAATATTGGCCCTGGATTTTAAGGAACTTTTCTGCAGCCACAAACCACAACTAAAAAACGGCAAACAACAGTTGACCAAAAAACTTAACTTTCTGGAATCTTTCTACCATGATGTGTCTTTGCAATATGACAAAGGGTACTCGGCTAATGAAATTTTTAAAAGCCTGAAATTGAAAGAGAACTGGTTCGTTAAGATCCTATCCAATGGGTATTTATCAAAGTTGAATATGGTAAAGTCGGTGATACGGGATTTGGAAGGAAAGAAGCAGGTATTAAATTAGCGATAACAATTTTGCAGGAACCAAAAAACAATATCAAAACTATGGATTGGGAAAAAACGACAGATGATCTATATAAAAAGATAAAGCCCATAGGCGGCGATTTAATAAGCCGGATCGAATCAAACTTTATTAGCAGGCAAAAAATCAATTCGATTTGGATAGAATTCGATATGAACGAATTTATATATGAGGATCCTTTTTATGGTGAACAAAAATCAACCGCAGTATTCAGGATGAACGTCGAACCATTTTCCGGTGAAAGAAGCATTGACCTCACGCATATCCAGGAGCTTAAAAACAAAGTGATTAAATCTCCTCGAACCCAAAAAAAAGGAGCCTTTTCCAATTCCCTGGATTTCACTGCACCATTGATTAAATTCGGAAAAATCAAAGATCATACCATTGAATTTGAGATGGAATACTGTCTTACCAATAGCTCGAGTTATGGCATGATGACTGGTACAATTGATGATCACATAAAAGCGAGCGGCACCATAAAAGTAGACTTAAAGATTAACGACATGCTTATTCTGACAGCTAAAAATAAAGGTGTCGAACGAGTATTAAAATCGATGAATCCGGACATTTATGATCTAAAATCTGCCCAACTGGCTACCAACACCAATAACAGTTTTGCTGATTATGATCAATACCGGGTACCGTACAAAAACCTGAATGTCGACTTAAACAGGATCAGAAAGCCATGGTGGAAGATTAGATTAAATTAAAAAGAAAGCTTATTTGACAGCATCAATAAAACTTAAAAAATAACCTTACAAAAATGAATTACCTCTCAAACGCAATAGTGCTGAAAGACAATAGCTACATCAAGCAACAAATCCTTGATTTCGAAGAAAAATCAGCCATCAGGATCCCTCCGGTTTTCAGAGCATTTTTAGAAAATTATGACATTGCTGCTTTTACGGAAGAGGTTTTCAGTAAATTCTACAGTCCGGAATTTAAAGATTATTACACCTTTGAAAAAGTAGCATTCTCCCCCGATCCGGAGGTTGTTTTTTATGACTTTCTGCTCCCAGAAAAATACATCCAGACCAAAGCAAATGTTTACCACTATGAGGAAGATTCAGCAGTCATCGAGGATAAAATTTGTATCGGAGAGATAGCTGGTGGTTTGTTACTTGTCGGTCATGGAGCCAGTAATTCAGATGTCATTTATGCAGACATTTTCGGGGATGATAACAGGCCAAGAAAAATAAGTGATAACATTTTTGATTTTTTACGCAGCATCAAACTCACAGTCGCCCCGGAAGAACTAAGCCGCTTTAATGTCACTGCAGGAGATATGTATAAAAATTGGGGAGACAAACACTGGAGTACCAGATAATACCATAAAGGTCGAAGCAGAAACCTGATTAATCCGATCTTTTTGTAAGCATGGTGTTTTGTTTTTGGGTAGATTTGGAGGATGGCACACACAAACTAGCTGCAATTAATTATGAAATACTCTTTTCTACTGATAATGCTTTTCTGTAATTTGGTTAATATTTATTGCCAAGAAAAAATAGATTATTCGAACATAAAAAAAGTAGAATTATTTTTACTGCAATCTGAATGTCGAAACCCAAACTCCTATAATAAATTCCAAACGGAATACGAGCAGAAAACCTTTTTTAACAAGTTTAAATCCTCAGAAGACATACCAAATGACAGGTGTGAATTTTATATTGACCTGGAAAACTGTGAAATACAACTCACTCCATTTTTGAACACATTCGATATCGAAAAATTTGATTGGAATTCAAGCAAAATCGTTTTAACAAAAAGAGGAATTGAAAAACTAAAAATCCTGGATGTCCCTTTAAATGGGTCAGCTTTTGTTCTAAAATTAAATCAGAAAATTATTTATGGTGGTTGGTTTTGGAATAGGTTTTCATCTATTGGTTGTGACAGGATTTGGACCTGGCAACATCCGGATGAAAATGAGTTAAAATTGAGATTTGGGTTAGGAGGATTTAAATGCGGAACTGATTCAAGAATCGATAAAAGATTGATTGACATTGCCATAGAATCTGGCAAATAACATTTTTCAACCCCTTACAATAATCAATGGAACAGATCACTATTTGAAATAAAATTACCCTAAACAATGGAATGGAAAAAGAAGAAATGCTATCAGACTACCATTTCTTGTAGCCGAAGAATACTTGGAATAAGTTTGTTGAAGTATTGGACATTACTTTGGTTTCTATTCACTTTCTCACAAAATATCTCTTGTCAAGAGGTGTTAATCTGCGGTAATGTAATAGACAAATTAAGCAATTCACCTATATCCAAAGCAGAAATTACCCTATTGGATTCTTTAGAAAATGAGTTGGATACGGTTTATTCAGATAATCATGGTGACTTTTCTATTGAAGTTAACCCACGAGAAGAATATCAATTGCTTTGCAGAGTTGAGCGGTATATTCCAATGATGTATACTTCAATAAAAATTGATTCAGATCATGACACTACTTATGTAAATTTTGAGCTTGCTCAATTTAAAGATTGCTCAAATGATAAAACCACCATTTTCTGCCCATTTTGTACAAAAAACAAACGAGTTCTTAGAATAGTCCCAGGAATGGTAGTTTCTTACAATTTTGGTAATGATCCCAAGAAAATAAGAAGGTATGAAAGAGAAAGAAACAGAAGAGGTTATGAAAAAACATATACAAAGGAAGGTGAAGAAGTAGTTTGGAGCGTACGGATTGACGAGGAACGTGATAAGTTCTATGACTTGCAGCATTGCTGATTTTGTACTCGGTGCAAAAAAGTGTTTTAAAAACCATAATCAACAGTTAAAAATTCATTCGGTGCGACGAGCCGAATGAATCTTGCCTGGCCAGAAAACCGTTCCAAAGGATTAATAAATGACAA
The DNA here is from genome assembly GCA_008501835.1 of Bacteroidota bacterium. Taxonomy (GTDB): domain Bacteria; phylum Bacteroidota; class Bacteroidia; order Chitinophagales; family Saprospiraceae; genus BCD1. The sequence continues at coordinate 6,687 of QQUB01000101.1, read as the reverse complement.
AAACGATCAAGATTGCTGAGCAATGAACAACCCTGTCCCGCCGCCAGGGGAACCCGAAGGGTCGGGAGTGAATTGATCGGTAAGCTGGTTTTCCGGATAAAATTCCTTTTTTGTCGGCCCCAGAAATAGCTCACCGATCGCGTTGCGCTCAATGATCTCTTACCAATTAACTTTTGGGACCGTTTAACAAGGGAGATTAGAGGGTAGTAATTTTAGCTGTACAGGTGGAATGAATTCGGCGAGTACGAAGTCCCAGCTCGGATTTATATCGTCGGAGGAAATTGAAAAAATGAAAAAATATATTGTAATGGGCTCAAAAACTATCTATTTACTTTTTCTCCTGCTATTTATTCAGATGAACTCTTTTGCCCAACAAAAAGAAATTTCAATAACCAGGTTTACCTATCAGGTTAACTTGTCTGATTCAGCAGATTACCTTAAAAATATTCATGGTATAAGAGTAGTTAATCTTGAAAATCAACGATCCTTTAGTCTTCCTGACCAAGAAAATGGAAAATTCATAGTACCCAATCAAATTGCAGAGGGCGATATCCTATTAGAATTTCAAGATGAAACCAATAGAAATCACAGCTATTTTATCCCTTGGTTTGAAAAAAGAGCCTTAATTGGTTTAAACAGAGATGGCAATAAGGATTGTATGAGCTACATCTATTACAATGCTTGCGATGCTTTAGCTCAAGGTAATCAATATGGAATAGATTGTGATCATTTCAATTTCATTCTATTAGATTATTGTAAGAATAGCTCTGTAATAATATATCCTGGAATGAGGAGATTTTTCAAATATGTAGATTATCAACAATACCTCGACTCTCTGTATGAAAAACGATTTACTAATAAGGAAAAACTTAGTGATTCCGGTGAGATTTCTACAGTTTGTGGTGGTTTTGCAAAAATTAAAGAGGAAACAGGCTTGTTTAAATCAGTCTCTTTTTATTCTGGCCAAAACAAAAGAGTTCTCTATGACACTCTTGGGGCAGATTCAATTTTCCAGATTTTCTACGATAATGGCCAACTATTTTTTCAGGTTCCTTACAGAAATGGCCTGCAAAACGGATGGTATGAGCAATACCATGAAAATGGTGTTGCCTGGGCAAAAGATCTCAGAATTAACGGCAAGACTGTTGACGGGTTTTACCAAACATTTCATGACAATGGAAATGTTAACCAGGAGGGCTATATGAGAAACGGAAATCAAGTTGGGAAATGGTATGTATACACAGAGGATGGAAAACCATTTAAGGTTTACATTTACAACAGGAATGGCGATCAGACTAAGCAGAAAAACTGGAACCATGAAAAAGGAAAATGGCAAAAATCAGGATTGTATTGAACCTAACTGATCCAAGACACAAATGAAATAGATGAAAAACCTGCTTCTAATAATTTTAACTTTTTTAACCATCAGCAAGACCTATAGTCAAGAAGGGTATTATGAATACTCCGATCTTGGCTGTTATGAATCATTTGAAATAAAGCCAGATAGTTTTGTTTATCAACTTAGGTGTGGATTAATGTTTAATATAGTAACAGGAACAGTTCAAAACGTTAATGACACTTTAATCTTAAATAGTGATATTCAACCTTCATTTTCATTACAAGAAACATTTGATAGTTCATTGAAAAACGACACAATTGTTGTTGTATTCAAGCATGTTGATTTTCTATTTTTTTATGGTCTAAGAGTAGTGAAAAATGAACAATATTATGATTTAGATCTTCAGGACAGAAGTGTCATTCGGATGGAGCATGACAGTATTGAAAATTCAATATCATTCTATCTGTCTACCAACCTTTTTTCAAGAAGAGAAAAATTATTTTTCATGCTTTATAGAACTAATTTGAAAATAGAGCTTAACTGGCAACTTAAGGATATTAATAGGTTTGAAATTGATGTGAATGCCCTTCCAGGCATTGTTGATTATCATTTTTTCACAAACAAAAGAGCTGTAATCGAAAAACGCAATTTGATAATATTGGATGACGAAGGAAAACCCGAGAAGACTAATTATTCCGTAAAAACCAGAAAAAGAATAAAAATGAGTAAGAAAAAGAAAGTTAAGAAATATCGGTATCGAACCTAACGACATCTTTAAGTGGTCCCCTTAAGGGCAAAAACATTTAGCTTGGCCTATTACGCTTAATTATTTAACTCCTGAATATTACTCCTTTTATGTTGAAATTGACTATGCAGAAAATAATCTTCGGACACTTAATATTTTTAGTATTTCTAGTTTTTAGAAATGAATTGAATGCTCAAAATTCTCTTTTCTTAAGTTTTCCAACGCTAGATACAAGTCAAAGAAACATCAATGCAGAAAGCTTATTAAGGGAGGTGAATTGGGAAAAAGTTGCCAGCTTTTGTGATACTACAGAAGGACATTATGCCCGGAAATATGCGAGTGATTTGATAACCACTTACAATTATACAAAACAAGGCAACACTGCCAATTTCAAAATAACCATATTCAAAGGAAAGGTTCTCGAATACAGATCGCATGTAAATGGATTATTCAAAACAAATTATTTTAACAGAGATTTGTGGCTACAATATGTCGAGGCAGATGATAAATTTAAGGACTCTGCCTGGACACTCACAAAAGAGGAGATGTCCCAACAATTTGATCAAGTCGTTCAAGCATATTACACCCTCATTGGTTTTAACTCCAGAGATGAATATGGGTGGATTTGTGAATATGCCGCGGCGGGAATACCACCTGATAAAAGGCTAGCAGTTATTGAGTTAATAAATTATAAAAGAAGAGATTTTTTGGTAAAGCTCTTAGATCACCCCAACCTACAAACAAAATTATACGTTGCAGATGCTTTAATTTATCTTGACATGATTGGTGAAATAAAAAGTGTTGAAATGGTCCATTTTAAGGGCGGCAAAAAACACAAAAAATATTTGTGGAAATACACTAACCAGTATAAATTGTCAAAGCAAGAATGGAAAAAAATTAAAAAAATCAGAGATGCTGATTATACTATAATTACTTGTGGTAATATGGGGTCTTATAAACAATATAAGTCAACCTCCGCAGAATTATTATCGCAAGAAGCGATTAGAAAAATATACACCCATTATAGTACTTTCAAGCTTCTTGGATATTTATTTTGATGGAAAATGTACAACTTCTTTTCAAGTGCTTAGCTAATTAAAAGACTGCGACGCACATTGATAAAACCAGTAACCAGAACCAAAATTGAAAAATGAAAACAAAAAACATCATATTGCTAATCACTACCTTCCTCGTATTCTTCATTGATTTACACAGTCAAACCAATGATTTTGATTTTCCTGAAGAAGTCATTAAAACAAATGGAATAACAAAGGTTACTGTAGAAGAAAGCCATCCAAATCATACTAATATTAATGGCGATAAAATTTTTCATTCAGCATATGAATTCTATGAAAGTGGGAAAATTAAATCCATGCTATATTTAATCCCCTGCCCAAATGAACATAGGATATTTTATTGTTTAGAAAGGGATTCATTTGACTATGAAATTAGCGAGCACATTAAAATGAGAATACAATTTAGTCCTAATAAACCTATAATGTTTAATGCTAACCACAATCCTTACAAAACCAATAGAAAGTTGCTTAAAAAAATGAAGAAAGTAAGATGGAAAAATTCAAAAACAATAGAGCTTTTCAAATATGATGAAAAAGAAAATGAATTATACCGTTCTGTGCTTTACGGTGAGGATCAAAAAGAAGTTAAAATATTTGAAAACAAAAATGAATACCAGGACGATGAATTAGTGAAAAGATTCATTTTCGATATAGATACCGGAATTCCAACCTTAACGGATTCAATAGTAATCAAAGGCAACATAAAAGAATGTTATTATTTTTTCGATGATCAAATTGAAAGCAAAACAATTATTACAAAAGCTCCGAATAGTTCATCTGAAAAGCATTTGTATTCACTTGAAGACAATGATTTTAAGTTATGGCGAATTTATAAATACGATAAAATGAATAGGATAATCTCTGAAACTCAGGGAGACTATTTTACAGAATATAAATACAATGAACAGGGGTTAATCGAAGAAGTGGTTGAAAAAATCGGGGACCATCAAATTGTGATAAAGCAACTTAGTTTTAGATATGAATAACCTTATACCAGGGAAGTCAATGTATGCCGTTCCTGTTTATAAATTATGAAAAAAAGTTTCCTCATATTTTCTTTTGCCTTCATAGTAATTTCTTGTTTCAGTCAAATTGAAACTGGTAAATTCCAATCTTTGGCTCAGGTCGTGGAATATCCACTAATTGTAGTTGAGCTTGATTTGCGTGAGAATGGAATTATAAACCTCCCTAAAGTAGTATCTGAGTTTAAAAACCTTAAAAGTATAAACCTGAGCAACAATCCAGGATTAAATTTAAATCAGGTTTTTGAGGTTTTAAGTCAGAATAAACAATTAGAGGTTTTATGGTTAATGGAAAATGAAATCGATTCTATTCCTGAGAATATAAATCTCCTAACGAATTTAAATCAATTATGGTTAGATTTCAATAACCTTAGTTCTTTTCCCGTCGAAGTTCTAAAATTGGAAAAGTTAGAATACTTAAGCCTTTTTGATAATGAAATCAAAGAAATAAGCATTGAATCTACCGAGAGAAGTAACATTAAATTTCTCTCCTTATGCTATAACAATTTCCATCGTTTTCCAGTAGAACTTTCAACATTTAGGAACCTTGAGATATTAGAAATATGGTATAACAATATTCAAGAAATACCTAAAGAAATTTCAAATTTCAAAAATCTTAGGGAACTCCATATCCAGGGAAATAACTTAAAAAGAATCCCTCAAGAAATAACACATCTAAAAAACTTAAACAGGCTTGACTTACGGTGGAATAAATTAGATTCAACCTCTATTCAAAACATCTACCGCATAGAAAATCTGGAATCACTTGACCTGAGAGATAATAATATAAAACAAATTCCTGCAGGAATATCCGAAATGAAAAGGATTAAAACACTTGGACTAAGTGAAAACCCGATTATTTTACTTCCTGATGAGATGAAAGAATTAAAAACTCTTCAACAAATAGGAATTGGTGGAATATTTAGAATGAATTGGGGAAAAGCCTTCCAAGTTTTGGGTGAATTGCCAAATCTAAAAAAGGTTGGAATGTATAGAATGGGACTGTCAATAATGCCTAATGGTTTTGAAAAACTGGAACAAGTTGATTTATTCTGGCTTACTTTTAACACTTTCAATTCTAATGAAAAAGAAAGAATACAATCTCTTGTTCCCAATGCTAAAGTTGAATTCGATTAAAAAAATAATTATGGGGTAACCGTACCCACCGAATTCATTCGGTGCGACGAGCCGAATGAATTCGGCGAGTACGAAGTCCCTACCTGGGTTAATATTGTTGGTGGAAATTGATAAAATGAAAAATATATTGTAATGGGCTCAAAAACTATCTATTTACTTTTTTTCCTGTTATTTATTCAAGTAGACTCCTTTTCCCAAACAGAAAAAGACAATTATGACATCTACAGAATGGTCATCAAAGAACATTTTGGTTTCGTTGAAAATGAAGGGGTTAATTCCTTGATATTGATTGAAAAACACGAACCAGGCAACCGGGTTGATCTTGATATCATTGATGAGCTTCAAAATGATACTATTTCCTCCTGGTATAGTCAGCTAAATGTTCAGACTTACCAGAATAATGAATTTATTCAAAGAGTTATCGAAGACAAAAACGTCAAATTTGCCTTAAAGAGTTTCAAGGATAATTTTTTCGGACACCCAAAGGTCGATGCCATAAAGCTTGCAACCAACCAATTGCACGTTCAAACAATCACTTCCAGACAGTACGAAAGATTTTTTGGAAGAAAATTTCGAAAAATTGATAAAGGCTGGGAAAAGATATATCGCAAGTTCGGGACTTATGAAATCATCGAATTTTCAGTCATAAATTATTATCAGGAGTTCGCAACCATTTATTATGAAGTTCACTGTGGCGGACTATGTGGCGCCGGAAGTATTGTGATACTCGAAAGGGTAAATGGGGCATGGAAGAAATTGGCGGAAATAAATTTATGGATGTCTTGATTAAAACCCTAAATAAATAAGGTGACTTCAAGTCAGATCATTTAACCCAAAACATCGAAAACACATGAAAAAAATCCTTACAATACTCCTCTTATTTAGCACGATCTCCCCTGCTTTTGCACAAACCATTGAAGAACTGGAGTACGACCTCTCCAGGTATGATAGCTATGAAGATTTTGGCAAAAAAATTGACAAGGCCAGAATGCTTCAGCAATTAGATCCATTCAACCTGCAAGCAATTGATTATATATGTGAGTATTATATATGGCAGGGCAAAGATTCCATCTCCATTTTTTTTGACAACCTGATAATAGAGCATCCGGGTAAAGTTGAACCATACCTTTTACGGACCAGATTACTCCATCATGAGCATGATTGGCACCAAAGGGATAAACACAACAAGTTAACCGTTAGGTATTTAGAAAAAGCTTTTGCTATCGACAGCACGGATTCAAGGGTTTTATTTCACCTGGCCAAAACTTATTACAGAGACTTTATTTATCCCCTGGAAAAGCAACCTGAATATCCCTGGGTCGATACGGCAACTATTAACAGCCTATTCCCCGAGAAAAAGGATGAAAT
>QQUB01000107.1 GCA_008501835.1 Bacteroidota bacterium | reverse complement strand
AAACCTGATCGGATTAAAGTAGTTGAGCTCCAAAACCTTTAGTACGATTCAGGTTTTTTTGACCACAGTATTTGCAGTGCCGTTTTACATTTCGCCAAAAGCCATGAGGATTTTGATTTGATGTTTTCTGAATTGGTAAGGGTCCTTAAACCGGGTGGCTGCCTTTTCATAAGAATGACCTCCAATATCGGGATTGAAAAGCAGGTTATTGAAATCAAATCCGGTGTTCATAATATCCCGGACAGGTCCATTCGATATCTCCTGACAAAAAACAAACTCAGGGAATTGATGAAACTTCATCGCCTTACTTTATTAGAGCCTTTAAAGACTGTAAACGTCAATGATGTACGTTGTATGAGTACCCTGATGCTTCAAAAGAAGCCTTGATCACATCTGTAGCACCATTAATTCTTCAGCAACCTTAAAACCCTGATCCAATACATGTTGCCGCTCCGGAGTATTTCGTAAAACAGGATTGGTATGGTTAAAATGAATAAAATGCACCTTTGCCTTTTCCTCCTCTGGTAAATCCCGGAATTTTTGCATACTCTCTTCGATAAAAGGATGTGGAATTTCACTCATATCCCGGCCGGGAATCTCCCCGTTTTTATAAAAAGTAGCATCCAAAAATGCCAGGTCCACATTTTTGATCTCTTCAACAATATCCCTTTCCCAAACTTCCCATTTATTGATATCGGGAATGAATAAAACTGATTGGTCAGGGCCTTCAATACGATATCCTACAGTTTCTGAAAACTCATCACGGTGAGGAACCACAAATGGGGTGACCTTATAATTGTCATTTAAAACAATGGCGGAGTCTGCACTGAGTGGATGCAAATCAATATTATTCAACGCTACCAATTGGCTCCAGGGACCGTTGTTCTCCAGAAAGTCCGTCATTTTTGGCATGGCATAAACAGGAACGCCAGGAGCCCCCATCACTTCCCGTCCCAAGTGCATTAAACCGGTATAATGACCAATGTGAGCATGGGTGAGGAATATTCCTGCCAACTCAATTTCGGGAGCCAAAAGATTTTTCATCTGGAATTTAAAATCAGGGGTAGCATCAAACATCCAGGCTTGTCCGGAAACTTCATCCACAATCGCCAGACAACTGGTATACCGTTCTTCTTCAAGACCCTCCCAATAAGGACGACAACAATCCTTATTACAGCCAGCCTGCGGGTATCCGGCATCCTGCGCAACTCCAAGAACGACCAGATAAGTCCCATATGGACCAAACCTGCATTCTATCCACTCTACCTCATCCATATGTTCATTGGCCATATTCGTTTGTCTGTCGCAATTCGAAAAAATAGAAATGAGGATTAAAAGCAAAAGCATCCTTATTAAACCCATGGCATTTGAGTTTTTGAAAAATTTTGACAATTAAATTCAGGTTTTGGGAACGTTGTTGTCCTTACTGTAGTACTCCTTAACGATCAATCCGTTTTTCAGTCTTGGTTCGAACCAGGTTGATTTGGGAGGCAGTACCTTATCCTCGTCTGCTAAAAGAATCAATTCTTCCAAAATCAGTGGATGCAGGCAAAAACCAACAGAATGCGGATCCCTGTTTACTTTTTTGGTAATAGGCGTTATTCCCTTGGGGCCTTCCACATACTCGATCCTTTCATCGGTACGTATGTTGTCCATGTTTAGAATTCCTTTGAGGACTTTTTCATTGAGTAACATGGTATCGAGAATAACTCTTTGATCTTTATACTCTGCCAACACATGTCGTCTCCAACGAAGCCGGAACCACTCCTTCCTCAAATACATGGTAATTTCATGTTTTTGGTCGGGTTTGCCGCCTTGCTCCATCGGTTCAATATCAAAGACCTGGGAAAGTAAAGCCATGAAGGTGGCCATACTGATGGTTTCGAGATTATGAACAACCCTGTTGTAGTCATAACACTCCAGTTCGCTTACCGGGAAGAACGTACACAGCGTCTTATCGTGTTTATGTTTGTCAGGATTGTTTTTGGCACGTTCGTACAACAGCTTGGTGGCTGCGATTCTGTGGTGACCGTCAGCGATATATGTTTGTGGAATTTCCAGAAAAATATTTTGTAAATACTCAATATCTTCCTCCTCCCTGATAGCCCAAAATCTATGAACTTCAGCAGGATCATCGAATTCCATTTCAAACTCAGGATTTTCTTTTTCAATGTAATCTTGCAACCATTTATCCAAGGCATCGACATTTCTGTAAATGAGTACCAGTGGTTTGACTGCGGTTTTTCGCCTTAACAACAATTGTACATGTAACTGTTCTGAGGCTGGCAGGGTGTTCTCGTGTTTTTTAATATCTCCCTTGATATAATCTTCCACGTCTACACAACACGTCAAACCAACAAAGGCATGTCGTTTGGTATCGATTTGATAAATGTACATACCCGATGGTTTTCTCTCATTAAAAAAACCACTTAACACATATTCAGGGTATTCAAATTTGACGGATTCAAAAAAAGAATCGGCCGACGAAATGTAATCTTTATTTGGAAATATTGCTGAGAAAGGGCGTATATGCATAATGAAAATTTTGCGTCTAATATAAGATTTTCAAGGCTAAGTAAGAAGAAAAATTATCGAAATCGACAGGCCTTTTCGCAAAATAAGAATGGTACAAAAAAAGAAAAGCGTGGAAGCCAATGGCACCACACTTTTCGGAAATAAAACTAAACCCCAGTTATATTTTGAGTTTACCTTAAGGTCTACCTCAAGGTAGCTCTGAATATTTCTTTTTTACAAAAGTAATATCTTTTTTAAGATAATGCAAATCTAATTCTTGCAGAGAATTCCGAAACATTGAAGAGATCCGGTTTTTGCAGTGATACTCTTTTGCATTTGTATGTGAGAAAAACGGCTTGTTTTAGATTATATTGCCACAGATGGAATTTTTTTTCAAAAAAAATACTTCTTAATTAACTCCAGATTCCAAAAGTTAAAATTTATCCACCTTGCAGGTACTGTAGCTTTTTATTTTACCGTACCTTCGCGGTCATTAGAAAAAGAAGAAAAATGAGCAAAGCAAAAAAATACCTTATAACGTCAGCACTTCCCTATGCCAATGGGGCATTGCATTTAGGACACCTTGCAGGAGCATACCTGCCGGCAGATATCTATGTGCGTTATTTGCGCCTGCTTGGCAAGGACGTCGTGTGGGTTTGCGGATCTGATGAACACGGAGCCGCCATTACCATCCGTGCAAAAAAAGAAGGTATTGAACCTCAGGCC
>QQUB01000232.1 GCA_008501835.1 Bacteroidota bacterium | reverse complement strand
ACCAAAAAGGAGGTGTAGGCAAAACCACCACTGCCATCAACCTGGCAGCCAGTCTTACTGTATTAGAAAAAAAGATCCTGCTTATCGATGCGGACCCTCAGGCTAATGCCTCCTCCGGTGTTGGTGCAATGGAAGAAGATGTAGATACCAACATTTATGACTGTATCATTAATGGTCTTGACCCTGAAGAAGCCATTTATGAAACTGAAACGCCTAATCTGCATATAATGCCGTCAAGCATTAACCTGGTGGGTGCAGAAATAGAATTGGCAGGTATGGCAAACCGGGAATATGTCCTACGGGACGTTGTAAACGCGGTTAAAGAGGATTACGATTATGTTTTTATTGATTGTCTGCCATCACTAGGTTTGATTACACTTAATGCCCTTACAGCAGCGGATGCAGTGTTGGTTCCGGTACAGTGTGAATATTTTGCCCTTGAAGGATTGGCTAAACTACGGGAAAGCATTGGATTGGTTCAGCAGCAATTGAATCCGAACCTGCAGATAGAAGGCATTTTGCTTTCCATGTATGATAAAAGATTGAGGCTGGCCAATGTTATTGTAGCAGAAATCCGTGATATTTTCGGTGATCTTGTCTTTGATACTATCATCCACAGAAATTCCAAGATTGGCGAAGCTCCAAATATGCACATGCCAGCCATCATGATCAATGCAGGCTCCAAAGGAAGTGTCAACTTCCTGAATCTCGCCATGGAATTCCTGGAGAAGAATCAGGATACCGTTGAGGCAAATATGTGATTTCGAACCAGCTACCAGAAATGGAACGAAGTGACATCCCGAGCCTGTCTGCTCGGCATCGCCAGGCAGGCGAGATTTCAAATCGAGTGTACACGAAGTGTCGGGACCAGAAACCAGCAATTTGAAAACAAAACACCTAAACGTTGACCTAACTATACAGAACAGCAGAATATCGAATTTCCAATTTCGAATGTAGAAGTTTTAAACCAGCAACCAAAACATGGCAAAAAAGATAACCAAAAAAAGCACAAAAGTCAGCAAGGACCAACTTCGTTCCAGTATTCAAAGCCGTTTCGCAGGAAGTGGCGGAGGTGGTATCCATGCTATTATTCCCAAAAATATTGATGAAGAAATCAAAAAGGATCCTAAAAAGGTTGTAAAAGAATTCTCTCAGCATTTTGCCATGATCCCCATCAAGGAAATTGAAGCCAACCCAAGTCAGCCGCGGAAAGATTTTGACTCCGAGCTGCTGGAAGAGCTGGCTGCGTCAATAAAAGTTCACGGATTAATACAGCCTATTACGGTTCGTCGATTCAGTGACCACGAATACCAGATCATTTCCGGAGAAAGACGTTATCGTGCCTCTCAGCTGGCCGGGCTGGAAGAAATCCCGGCATACATCAGGATTGCCAATGACCAGACCATTCTGGAAATGGCCCTCATTGAAAATATTCAGCGTCAGGACTTAAATCCTTTTGAAGTTGCCGTGAGTTATTACAGACTTAAGGAGGAGTGCAATTTAACAGATCTGGAACTTTCCAAGCGGGTTGGTAAAAAAAGAAGTACTATTACCAACTACCTTCGATTACTGGATTTACATATCGAAGTGATTGAAGCACTCAAGGATGGCTCATTGTCCATGGGACATGCACGTGCCATCGCCGGGATTCAGGACAAGTTATTACAAAAGAAACTGTTGGATATCATCATCGAGAAAAAATTATCCGTGCGGGACGCTGAAAAGGAAGCCAAGAAATTTACTACAACTTCCAAAAAGGCTAAAAAAACCAAGGATGCCGGTCAGGACTATAAAGCTGTGCTCGATGATTTTAAGGCTTTCTTTGGAACCATAAAAGTTAAAATTGAACTTTCTGATAAGGAAAAAGGAAGCGGACGTATTGTCATCGGTTTTAAAAATACTGATGAATTAAATGAATACTTTAAAAGAGTGGAACAATAATACTTTTTGGAAACAAATTCCTATTTACAGGCATCAATTAAGCATTTTTATAGGTCTATTGGGCATTAACAGTAAATCACTGTCTTAATTTTTCGTTAAAACCAAACGAAAGGCCACCTAAAAACCGACACGTTATCGTTGAATGACTATGAAAAAACTCATTTTGGTTTGCGTTATGTTGTTTTTTGGGATGTTGAGTTTTGGCCAGCAAATTGACAGTCTTAACACTCCCGAACTTCCTGAGCCACAACTGCAACTCAATAAAAAAGAAAAGGCCGAATGGCCGGTTCCTAAAAAAGCTATTCTTTTCTCCATAGTTCCCGGAGGCGGACAGATCTACAACAAAAGATGGTGGAAGGTTCCTGTTGTTTATGGCTTCATGGCTGGAGGAGTTTGGGCGATCAATCGTAATCGAGGGTTCTATTTAAGGTTTAACGAGGCCCTTAATCTTTCCAGGCAGGGGTTACCCCATGAATTTACTGAGTTAGGTCTGACCACTACCACGTTAAAAATCCGGAGAGATCTGGCCAATAAATACATGCAACAATCCTATCTGGCTACGGTAGTTTTTTACCTGTTACAAGGGACGGAAGCATTTGTAGATGCCCATCTAAGGAATTTCGACCTGGATGAAGACTTGAGTTTTAAAGTCAGTCCAAGTCTTGAATATATCCCCCAAAGTAATCAACCTGTTGTGGGGATGACAATCGCCATTCCAATAAGCCGGTAATTTTTTTCGTTAAATAATTTTGCGGACAAAAGCACAAAACTCGATGAATAAAGTACTAAGCCTCTTTTTTCTCTTTTTTTCAATAACCGCGTTTGGGCAAAGTTTTGAATGGGGCATCAGTGTCCACCCGAACTTTTCAAACCGCCGGCTTATCGCATTGGGCAATTATACAGAAGAGGATATTGTAACCATTGATAGCATGGAAACTGCTCGCCCCTCCTACTCTGCCGGAGTATTTGCCAACTGGCAAAGCGAGAAAGTTGGGCTCTACCTCGGCCTCAATTATATGAGTACAGGATACAGAAGTATCAAAAACATAATCCTGCCGGACGATCCATTGAGACAAAACTATACTCATGAGCGATTTGTTTATGAAAATACAAATGTGGAATTCCCAGTGTTTCTACAATTCATCCAAAGGCCGGATGAAAAAAACGCCATTTATTTTAATCTCGGAACATCCCTGAGTTTTAACCTCCAAAACAAAGAGAAAACAATTTATTATTCAGAAGGAAGCAGGACTATTGGGGAAGTCCGTGAACCTGATATCAATGATTTTAGAAAAATAAATTACGCCTTCCA
>QQUB01000619.1 GCA_008501835.1 Bacteroidota bacterium | reverse complement strand
AGGTACAACCGCCGCCACCACATGGGGCACATAATGCACCGCCACAATCTACGTCGGTTTCGTCACCGTTCAGAACACCATCAGTACAGGTTTCACATGATCCGTCATCCTGGTTGGCAATCGGATTGTAGTTGTGAGCATTTGGATCCGTACAACCAGGGATCGGGCAAGCATCACAGAGTGCACCACCACAGTCTACACCGGTTTCGTCACCGTTCTGCACACCATCAGTACAGGTTTCGCACGATCCATCATCCTGGTTGGCATTCGGATCGTAATTGTGAGCATTTGGATCCGTACATCCTGGAATTGGTGTAGGACAAGCATCACAGAGTGCACCACCACAGTCTACACCGGTTTCGTCACCGTTCTGCACACCATCAGTACAGGTTTCGCACGATCCATCATCCTGGTTGGCATTCGGATCATAGTTGTGAGCATTCGGATCAGTACAACCAGGAATGGTTGGCGTTCCGGTTACGCAGAAATTAGTTGTTTCGGAAGATCCAAAATTGCCGCCACTGGCAAGTGTCGAGCCATCGGAGTCATCTGTCAATATATAACTTCCATTTCCATAACCACAACAGATTCCATCTCCATATGAATCATAAATAATGAAATCGTAACATCCGTCAACTAAACAGGCAACTTCAACAACAGTAGATCCGTCAGGCTGTGAACCATAAGTTCCACCGGAAGCTACAGTAGTTCCACCGGAATTTCTGATAATCCAGCTGGTCTCTTCCGGATAATTGTCAAGGTTGATTGTCAATGTAACACCGTTATCATAACAAGGACATGGTGCACAATCAGATCCACCACAGTCAACGCCTGTTTCGTCACCGTTCTGGATGCCATCATCACAGGTTGGACAGGCAGGGCAGGTGCTACCACCACAATCAACGCCGGTTTCGTCCTGGTTCTGGATACCGTCATCGCAAGTTGGAGGTCCACAAGGAGAAGTACAGGTGGCATTGGTTACAGAATTACGGATTACATTTCCTGGCTGAGGGCCAAATCCTTCATTGAAATTGATACCTACACTTTGAAGGTGGCAATAGGACATCATAGTACCTCCCTGGGAAGGGTAACCAGGCAATGAACAACTTCCTTCTGTTTGACCGGCACAACCGTCAATGGCTGTATTATTTCCGTTCCACACACAGGCATGTGTATGTCTTGATCCCCAAAGGTGGCCAAATTCGTGAGATGCCACCATTACTGACCAGGAGTAAGTTGGAACAGTAGCGTAAGAAGCATCTATACTACTGAAACAAAGACTGTTGTCAACATTACTGTTGCAAATACCGGAAAAGCCTGCTGCAATTCCACCGCTCGCCTGATAGGAGAAAAGCTGACCCAGATTACCATTAATACTGCTGATGTTAGCCTGAAAGTCCGAAAGCATTCCTGAACTGGAGGTGCTGGAATATGGGCTTGTAACATTCCAAACAACAATCTGAGAAACTACAGAAGCAATATTTTCATTGGCGTATATGGTGATCACCTGGTTCATCAGACCGGTAATATAGTTAGTAGCGCCGGTAACACCACCTTTATCATTGTGAATGTCATTGTCAACCTCTATATACAATCTGATGCAATCTCCGGTAGCTTTGGTTTCGTCGAATTCAAGGTCTTTTCTTTTATACCCGATGCCGTCATCAATGGTTCCGCAATCCAATCCGATGTCAGTGATTACTGCAAAATCATCATAGATAATGTGCTTGCTGTCGGATAGTTTGTTCTGCAATTTACCAATAACCAGGTTGCCCTGATCAGAGCTGATAAGTCCCATTACCTCATCGCCAAAAATACTGATGGATGCAATAGAGTTGTTATCACCCTTGATGATTCCACGGTAGTGAAGGCCCATGTCAACATCAACAACAGAATTGTCGGAGCGTTGAACAACCGTGAAATCTGAACTAAAGATGTCAACGGCAACCAATTCAAGTTCCATATTTTGTGTGAAATTCAAGGGAATGTCTAAAGTCATTTCGGCCGGCATTTCGCGGCGAACGGTCTCAAGTGCGGCTTCGTCGATGTCGAAAAGGTCGTATTCTTCAATATTGGTTTCAATTCCGGCAACTGCTTTGGTGGTCACCAGGTCGATATTGAAGAGATCGACTTTTTGGAAGGATTGTGTTTTGGTTTTGTTTTGGGCTACAAGATCTGCTGGTCTTTTAGATTCTGTTTGACCAAATGCGAATGTGGCAAACATGGTTGCAAGGGCAACCAGGAGGGAAATTTTGATTTTCATGTGTCCAAATTTTGTTAGATAAATAAGATAGTACAAAACCGAAAGCTGCTAATAGAAGATTCTTCCGATGCCTGAAAGTATGAAATAATGTTATAAAAAAATAAAAAATATGAAAAGAAAATAAAATGTAGGTGTGATGTAGGTCTGCCGTTTCTTTGGCGATTGGGACCATTTAGCCACCAAATGATACCTGTTCGGTAGTATGGTGAAATTTAAAGAATGAGCATGAGATCAGTGAAAGAGAATTTGCGAATATGTTGTTAAATTAGTAATTTTAGGCTTAAATCCTACAATTACTTTAGAAAATGTTTAATAGGAAACCAATGCAATTGGCCCAACCGATTAAACGATTCTTTTTTTGGACTTGATCAAATTTCAGGTTTGAAAAACAAAAATCCATACAAATGAAAACAATCAGAATAACCATTCTTTTTGCCCTTTTTCTTTTGGGAAGTTTTAATGCATTTTCTCAAACCAGCCATATTCATCTGGGAGCTTATACAAACAATTCAGGCCGGAATGTTGTAATCAACTTCGGATGGAATTTTGAGAACAGTAGCCTTGATTTGGGAGTGAAATATTTATTTCGGAATGCTCCTTATGATTCAGCGGGGCATCTCTATTACAGGAGATTTTATCCCGAGACATTTGTGGAACATTGGGGGTTGAATTTTATGTATCGTTATTATTTCCACCTGCCAAAAATCGATAATAATCTTTTTGTATTCACCAATTTACAGTCCACTCGTGCAGGGGTCAGGAATACCATTTTTTTGAGTAGCAATGACCAGCAATCAGATACCGTAGTAGAATACAAATTTGATAATGTTTGCCAATTGGAAAATAATATTGGAATAGGCTTTCGGGCCAGGGTTACAGAAAAACTGTCCATGCATTTAGGCTGCGGTGGGGGAGTGTCTTTGATTTTCAATGAGCGGGTAAAAACCTCCTATGTCTTGAACGGGAATCTATGGTGAGCGACCTGGGAATTC
>QQUB01000493.1 GCA_008501835.1 Bacteroidota bacterium | reverse complement strand
GATGAGAACAGAAGCCCGGAGACTAGTGTCAACAACTATGTTCGACTTCTCCATTTGATTGAAACAAACACCGGCTCTGAATATCAATTCCTGAAGAGAGTGGACCAAACCATTCAGGAACTTGAACAAAACCCATTCCTCTGGTGGAAGAAGGATCAAGTTTATTGGCAACTACCCAGGTATTCTTATCCTCCGAACCATCAAAAGGTTATTGACTACCTTTCAGATACCAGGGACAGAATAAGGAATTATTTGTCAAAATATTTCCTGCATGTTAATGATTTAGAAATACAGCATTCCTATATCAAAACTAAAATCAAACAGAAAGAAAATAAGTTTGTTAAATCCATGATTCGCCATCTTGGTCAAATTATTGAAATGGTCCACGGTCAAAAATTCAACGACACATTCCGTTTAAACGGTGCCATAATCGGAGGACGGTATGACCAGAAGCGAAACAATTTAATATGCAATCGATCAGATTGGATCGGTTTTGCCCTGTATCAATTACGCAATGAATGCTCTCACTATTTTGATAACTTTATCTTCACCTTTCAATCAAACCAAAAATACCCTACCAGAAATCTGAAAGCTTTTTTGAGCCATCTTCTCGCATATTTATCTACTTCTGAATTACCTGTGAATTCTCAAAACAAGCAGTTTGTCGCCAGGGCTAGCTTTGGAGCTTCATGGCAGCAAAATAAAAAAATGATTAAACCAGACACCTTTATTCTCTGGGGAGACTATTTCAACTGGCTTAACCAGATTGCCCGGTCAAAAACCCAGCGTCTGTTACCTCAGGAACAACATGAAGCATTGCGGAAGCATTTCCAACAATACCATTATATCCTCAATGGGAATTCATTTCCCCCCATTGAAGAATAATGATTCAGTAAATAATTTGTTAGTGACTATTGACAGAGTGAAATAAATTTGCCGCATTATAGATATGATTCAACATCGTTAACGGCATATTGGACAAAACAAACCAGCCATATTCCTCCAGCATTTTTTTGTCACCCTGGATCATTCGATCCGTTCCTGTATAAACAATCAAAGGTATCGGTTGATTGCGTTGTTTTAATCGCTCTACAATGTCCGACAGCTTTTCATCACCTCCCTCCATAGCTTCATATCGATAGACAACGACATCTACATCCAGATAACTGTGGTTTGTTGCTTCAGAAGTTGTTAACTTATCAAGGCCTGATTTTCGCAAGAGCTCCATCTCAAATTCATCCCACTGCTTTATGGTTTCAGCACTTCCAATGAATAATACCTTTGAATTTTGATATCGTAAGCCCAAATCAATCTGCCGCTGCAAAAAGGATACCTTCTCCCCAACAAAGGATTCAAACTTTTCAGTCAATATCTTGTCGGATTTTTCAATGGCCCTTTTTTCCATCCTCTCTCTCACATCCCAGATGTTTTTATAGCCAAGAAATCCAAAAACAGCTAATGCGCCACCAAGAATCCAGGCTCCTGTTTTTAAATACCCATTTATGCCCTGCCTAAAGGACGTCATTTCCTGTCTGGACAATTCAAGGATTTTATCAACTGCCTCCAAATATAACTTGTCGGCCTCTACCTGGACCTGGGTACTATCCTGCCGCTGCTCTTGAGCAAAAACAGTACTAGTAATAAAAAAGAAAAGGATCAAGGGCAATAGTTTTACAAATGTGGTCTTCATGGAATTAATTTTTTATTGATTTAATATCGCAAGTAGCTAAAAAAAAAGTTATCTCTTGTTATCTAAACACTTAAAAGTCAAATAATTAGACAGATAACAACAGATAATAACTCCTCCATTATATTGCGGGTAATACAATCACAAAACACTTAAATACTATGTTAAACATTATCTACATACTCGGAGGAATTTTAGTAGCCAGGGCTTTTTTCTCAATCGTAGGATCAGTTTTTAAATCCTCTGAAAAAGCCGCTTCATCTTACATGAGTGTCGTTTTCAAAATGTTACAACTCAGACTATTGGCTGCCGCATTGGTTATCCTGTTCTTTTTCTTCATCATGGGAAAATTAAACCTCAAATTCAATTGGGGAAACGTGTTTTCCGGGAACAAAGCTTCCTTATCCCCAATTGGCTGGGTAGATGATAAAGAGGACATGGAGGACTCTAAAGACTGGAAATATTACAGAGCCGGAGACAGTTATGTGAAAGACGGAATCAAATACAAGTTGGTTGATAAAAATAAATACAAGCTAAATAATTTGGACCATTTCCCGACAATTGAATTGAGCGGAAAGACTTTTTACCTTGTTAGAAAACCTTCATAATTCAAAACATTTAACTTACTGAATTTTGACAAAAGGTCCCGGTTTTACCCATAGGTAGATTCCGGGATTTTTTTTTGTTGTATGACCAGTAAAAATATTTGCAAAAATCTGATGATTATTTTTATCTTGATAGGCGTTAAGTTCATTTATAACACAAGAAAGAACAGGTATACATGAGAAAAATTTCCACACTACTTCTGACCATGTCAATCTTCCTCCTCGCCTTCACCTGCGAGCGCATCCCCACCTTCCCCATCGGAGAATCTTTTGAAATGAAGATCGGGGAACGTCGAAGTAATGAAACGGTGAAAGCTTTGCTTTGGCTGGATGAAGTCACGGAAGATTCCCGTTGTCCTAAAAATACGAACTGTGTCTGGGCAGGGCAGGTTAAAATGAAATTCAGGTTGATTTCGGAAGATAAATCTGAAAATTCCTTTGAATTAAACCTCAGTAAGGATAAACCTGCGGAGGCGATGAAAGCCATTAACGGCTACACCTATACAATGACCGCTGTGAATCCTTATCCGGAAGCAGGCTCAAAGATCAAAAAGGAGGAATATGTGGTAACGTTGGAAGTTGTAGAAGGAGAGGTTGTAGATGCAGGCACTGATGAACAATGATTCAGGTACTGGTTGCTGGTTACTGGTTTTTATTGAGCAACCAGTAACCAGCAACAGGCTATTCCCTCAAATCCTCGATATAATATCCAGGAAATTTACTTTTATCAAAGCTGAATGCAGAGGCTGCAAGTCCGGTATTGGTCTTAACTTTTCCGAGATGGAAAGTGTAACGGGAAGCATCTTTGCTATAGGCTTTTACTCTGATTATCTTCGCGTTGCTCTTATCCAGGGTCAATACCAATTTAGCATAATCAGTATTATCACGATCCAGAGGTTTGAAGGTTATTTGTTGCAATCTCCTTCCGTTTTCAACGATTTCACCGGTGATGAAATAAACGAAT
>QQUB01000344.1 GCA_008501835.1 Bacteroidota bacterium | reverse complement strand
ATTGATACTATTCAACAGGTATCCTATTTTGCGTATGAAGAGAGGAGAGGGAGAGAGATTACAGTTGAACGACAAAGTAACGAAGGCATTCGCCATATTCAGGTATTTGCTGTCAAACCTGGCATTATCCAGGCTAATGAAGAGATCGAAGGCATCATATTAAAGGGAGTTGATAGTGGGTTTGATTGGGAATTTATGACGAAATATATCAAGGAAGGAAGAGCCCTTGAATTAAAGGATTCCGTGATGTCGAATGAGATCCTTATCTCCAGGCAAACGGCTAATCGTTTGAAGGTTGGGGTAGGAGATAAATTCACCATCCATTTTCCTGAGAAAAATGAACAGCGCAAGCGCCGCTTTGTAATTGCCGGTATATATAAAACAGGACTTGAGGAATACGATAAAAAATTCGCCCTGGCGGATATCCGGCAGGTCCAGCAACTCTCCAACTGGGGCCCGGAAGAAATTACCGGATTTGAGGTTTTCCTCGAAGATCTCGATGATCTGGAAATCATGACCAACTATATCTATTACGATATTCTTCCCCCAAACCTCTATGCTGAAACGATCAGAGATAAGTTCAGGGAGGTTTTTGACTGGCTGGACTTACAGGATATAAATGAAATTGTAATACTTGTGCTCATGCTGGTCGTGGCGATCATCAATATGGTGACTGCACTGCTGATCCTTATTCTGGAGCGCACCAATATGATAGGAATTTTAAAAGCCCTCGGCAGCGCTAACTGGACGGTTCGCAAAATTTTCCTTTATTATGCCGGGTATATCGTACTGATGGGTTTGTTCTGGGGTAATCTGCTCGGATTGGGATTGTGTTTTTTACAAGACACCTTCGAATTTATAAAGCTTTCCGAAGAAAACTATTATTTGAGTGTTGCACCCATTCATATAAATTGGTGGGTGGTTTTACTGTTAAATTTCGGAACATTGCTCATAACAGTGCTGGCACTTGTCTTGCCTTCTTATCTTGTAACCAGGATCAGTCCGGTTAAGGCAATACGATTTAAATAATACCATAACAGGTTTTAATACTCAAAAGGATTTGGGTTTTGCCTGGCAAGTTGTAAGTTTGTAGGGATTTTGTTTTTAAATTTCGGGGAGGTCCTTTTTTCAATACATTTTTGAGAAAACAGGGGGCTGGTAGTCGAACGAATAATGCTGATATATTTCAACAGATTATGATTCGCTATTACGTAAAAGAGGATGGTAGGTTAAAAGAATTGGAAGCTCCTCAGGTTTCCTGCTGGGTGAATATTAGCCCTCCCTTTACCCAGGAAGAATTGGAAAATGCCGCCAATCAGTTTGATGTTCCTTTGGATTTCCTGACCGACTCTTTGGATATTGACGAAAGATCCCGTTATGAAAGGGAGGACGATGCCAGACTGATCCTTTTTAATACGCCCATTCTCAATGAACTGGAAGGAGAGAATGAATCTATCTATACAACCGTCCCGATTGGTATAATTTTCACCATAGATCATCTCATCACTATTTCTGCTTATCAAAGTCCTGTTCTGCAGCGTTTTTTGGATGGCCGGGTGAAACATTTTGATCCTGAGGATGAATCTTTATTCGCCCTGCAAATCATGGAGCAGAATGTTTACAGGTTTCTCACCTGTCTGAAAAAGCTCAACTTAAAGCGAAATCTCATAGAGAACGAATTGTCCGATTCTAGTAGAAATAAGGAGTTAAAACAGTTGTTGAGCATTGAAAAGAGTCTGGTTTATTTTGTGAATTCATTGAGTTCGAATGAGCTGTTAAAACTCAAAATGAAGCGGACCGATTTTCTCAGCATTAACAATGATGAGGAGAAAATGGACCTTTTTGAGGATATTATAATCGATAATGGTCAGGCACTTGAGATGTCAAACGTTTATACTAATATCCTTCACGGGACCATGGAAGCCTATGGATCTATTATTTCCAATAACCTCAATATCACGATTCGACGCCTTACAACCATAACCATTATCCTGATGGTTCCTACATTACTGGCGAGTTTTTATGGAATGAACGTCCCTCTGCCTAAAGAAAAGGACCCTAATATGCTCTTTTACTTGCTGATCATTTCCATTGTTGTAAGTGCTCTTCTTGCATGGTATTTCCAGCGTAAGCGATTGTTTTAACCTATCTGTATACTCATCGTTTTCTCCACCAAAATCATTTTTAGTTCATTTATTTGGTTTTACACACTCTTTTCAGGACTTATCCACATATGTGGATAAATAATTGAAGATGTTATGATATTGATTATCAGTGCTTTAGCAAAAAAGTCCACAAAATGTGGATAACTTTATTGAAAAATAGTTTGCGGGTTTATTAACTTAGTGGTCAAGTTATCTAATGGTTTTATTTAGATTCAAACTTACTGATACACAATAACATGCAGTTTCAATTTTATTGAACTGCGATAAAAGGTAGATCATGTAAATGGTCTACCTTTTTTACTTTCCCTTTCATTTTCTGCCGTTCCGTAAATGGTTGGATATTTTTCCACGCCAATTCCTACCTTTGCAATTAATTGCGGTGCTTTGTGTGCTGTAGATTACCCCTTACACTTACCACCCCTTACACTTTACATACCATAGAGACAAACTGCACAATTGGGTATTGGTTGTGAACCCGTACCTCACCTTTTCAAAATTATGAACAAATGCAGAGAGTCTATCTTCTTATTGTATTTCTTTTCCTTTTTTATTTGCCTTTATTAAGCCAGCCAAAATGGGAGGTAAACGTTTTTGGAGGAGTATCTAATTATTTAGGGGATCTTGTTGAGCCTCCTTTCCCATATCCCAATGCCTCGGCACCTGCTTTTGGTGCTGGTATCGCCTTTGTTCCCTCACCATCAGTAGCTTTTGAACTCAACCTGTTGAAAGGCACCCTTAAGGGAGATGATCATAATATTGGCGAAGAGAATTTCATGAGGAGATCCCTACGGTTCTCAACTGATTTAATGGAGTTGAATCTGACCATGAGATTGGAACCTCTTTCTGCTTACAGGTATTATGAATATGGGAAATTCAAAGGGACCATGTTGCCATATTTTTATTTGGGAGGGGGTATCGTTGCTTTTGATGCTAATACTGAATATGGACCCGAAACCAGGGATTATTACTTTGAACTCATTGAAGCAGATAAAGAAAAATTAGGCCGGCAAACCACTTATTCTATTCCATTTGGCGGCGGATTACGGATTGACCTCGGGAAAAGACACGCTCTTGATCTCAGGGTAGGAGTGAAG
>QQUB01000197.1 GCA_008501835.1 Bacteroidota bacterium | reverse complement strand
CCGACAGACACATTACCATGACCTGGTCTTTTTCAAAAGACATTTTATCAAGCGCTGCAAAAGCATGCGCAGATTCACGTGCAGGGATAATTCCTTCCATTCTGGTCAATAACAATGCTGCCTCCAAAGACTCCTCATCAGTGACACTTATTGCCTCTGCCCTGCCAGTATCAATAAGGTGAGCGTGCAAAGGTCCGATGCCTGGGTAATCAAGTCCAGCTGAAATAGAATACGGTTCGATGATCTGCCCGTCATTGGTTTGCATCAGCAATGTCCGGCTGCCATGAATAATTCCTTTTGTTCCCAAAACACTTGTGGCAGCTGACTCTCCACTATGTACTCCCAATCCGGCAGCTTCCACAGCGACCAACCGTACATCCTTTTCATTGAGATAATGATAGAAAGTCCCTGCCGCATTACTTCCACCACCAACACAGGCGATGATGGCATCAGGATTTTCATTGCCGGTTTGTTCTTTTAGCTGCCATTTGATCTCCTCACTGATCACAGATTGAAACCTGGCAACCATGTCCGGATATGGATGTGGCCCCACAACAGAACCGATGATATAATGGGTATCCTCAGGGTTATTGATCCAGTCACGAATAGCTTCGTTAGTAGCATCTTTAAGGGTTCTGCTACCGCTCAATGCCGGTCTGACCTCAGCTCCCAGCATTTTCATCCTGGCAACATTGGGTGCCTGACGGGCAATATCGACTTCCCCCATATACACAATACACTCAATTCCCATTAAGGCACAAACCGTAGCCGTAGCAACACCATGCTGGCCGGCACCGGTCTCTGCAATTATCCGGGTTTTTCCAAGTTTCTGTGCCATAAGGATCTGACCAATGGTATTATTGATCTTATGGGCTCCGGTATGATTCAGATCTTCCCTTTTCAGATACAAACGAGCGCCATAATGTTCAGATAATCTTTTAGCAAAATACAATGGAGAGGGTCTTCCAACGTAGTTTTTAAGCAAATCATTAAACTCCTCCTGAAAGGATGGTTCTTCCATTAACCGGATATAATTTTGTCGGAGTTCTTCTACATTCGGATATAACATCTCCGGGATGTAAGCCCCCCCGAATTCTCCGTAATAACCTCTGTCGTTAATTGCTATCATTGCATTAATTATTCTTAATTTTTGAAATAAACCCAGCTACCTCCTCAACATTTTTGATCCCAGGTGCTGATTCAAAGCGACTGTTAATATCTACTCCAGCCATTTTGGAGAGCTGTAATTTGGCAATAGTTTCAGCGTCTTCCGGAGCAATACCCCCGCTTAATAAAAATGGTGTGTCACCCAAATATTCTGTCAGGATTTTCCAGTCAAATTTTTCCCCGGAACCCCCATGTTTAGGAGTTTTGGTATCGAATAAATAATAAGAACAGATCCCTGAATAAATATCCGTCAGTGAAAAGTCAAAATTTTCATCAACCGGGAACGCTTTGATTATTTCCGCCTTTCTGATAGAACTGAAGTTCCAGTAATCCATGATTTCCCGACAATATTCCGGACTTTCGGTACCGTGCAACTGAATATAATCCAATTGAAAATCATGAATGGCATTAAGGACATAATCAATTTTCGCATCGACAAAAACACCCACTCGTTTAGTCTCTCCGAATAACGCTGTATTTCCTTCTACCCACTCGGATAATTCTTTCTCATTAACCATCCTGGGAGATTTTTGATAAAAAATAAACCCTACCAGGTCCGGAGAAGTTTTTAATACCTTTTTAATATTCTCCGGTTCCTTCAGTCCACACACTTTTATAATCATAGCTTATGTTTGTTATAGTTTAAATAATACCTGGCCTCAAAGTAACAACTTCTTCAATCAAATTTTTACATGCCTGTCCTGGATCTGAGTGTTTCATAAAGTATTCCCCAATCAAAAAGCCCTGGAACCCCTTTTGACGCAGTATTGCAATAGGTTCCGCCTGGCTAATCCCACTTTCAGAAATCCTGACAAATTCCTCAGGTATTTTATCAAAAAGATTCAAAGAAGTTTCAATGCTGACGGAAAAATCCTTGAGATTCCTATTATTGACTCCAACAATATCCAGGTATGGATTCACCTTTTTCAACTGATCCTCGCTGTGGATTTCCATCAAAACCTCCAGACCCAGACTTTTAGCAAATTTTGCCAGATCATAAACCTGTTTTTTGTCCAGGCACTCTGCAATCAACAGGATCACATCAGCTCCCAACGCCTTGGCTTCAATCAGTTGGTATTCATCTATGATAAACTCTTTTCGCAAAATTGGACAATTATTTACTCTCCTGGCCCGAACGAGGTTTTCATTACTACCTCCAAAGAATTCGATATCAGTTAAAACCGAAAGTCCACTGGCTCCTGCCTGGATATACTCCGAAGTGACGGTTTCAACAACCGCATCTCCATTGATAAGTCCCTTTGAAGGAGATCTTCTTTTAAACTCTGCGATAATGCCCAGTTTATCGGGGTCTTGGAGTGCTAGGCTCAAAGAATTTATTTCCCTGTTGAATAAAGGACTAGATTCCAGAGCTTTAACAGACAGTTTCTGCTTACCCAATTCGACTTCCTTTCTTTTGTGATCGATAATTTTATCGAGAATAGTCATTAATCTACTAATTTTTTGAGCACATTTATGGCCTTTTTGCTTTCAATACTCTCCCTTGCTTCAGCAACACAATCCTCAAGACTGGTATCAGGTTTGATCGTGTGAATGGCTAATCCTGCATTTGCAATAACCACATCCTTTTGAGCCGGAGAAGATTCATCGTTTAATACACTCAACATAATTTTTTTGGCATCTTCGGCCGTATCCCCTCCAAAGAGATCCTCCTGCTCATATATAGGTAACCCAAGTTCTTTAGGGTGCAATAACCGTTCCGAGTTTCTGGAACGCCATTTGATCGGTCCGGTAAGAGAAATCTCATCATAACCGTCCATTGCGTAAACAATAGAAAAATGTCGATCGGTTTCCTGCATCACATATTGATAAAGTCTTGATAATTCAAGATTATAAGTTCCAAACAACTGCCATTTCGGTTGGACCGGGTTAACCAGTGGCCCCAGCATGTTAAAGAAAGTTTTCACGCCAAGCTGCCTTCTCACCGGAACAACGTTTTTCATAGCCGGGTGGAATAGCGGTGCGTGTAGAAAACAAATATTAGCTTGATCCAGATGAGTCCGTAAGGTATCCTGATCATTGGTAAATCCATACCCAAGTGATTCGAGTACATTGGAAGAACCTACATTGGAGGAA
>QQUB01000928.1 GCA_008501835.1 Bacteroidota bacterium | reverse complement strand
AAACGATTGATGCGTCAAGATTGATTTTAATCAATCGCAATGATTCCAAGGCCAATCATGTGGCCAGTAGGCTGGGAGTGAAATCTGAGACTTTTAGTAATCTTCCTGATTACCTGAAACGCTCGGACATCGTAATGGTAGCTACAGGCAGCCCAAATCCGATCATTACTACAGATCTTCTGGCGGAAAAAAAGACCGGGATATTTTTTGATCTGTCAGTGCCCTCCAATATTTCTCAGGAAGTCAAAAAACTGGATGGAGTCATAGTATATGACCTTGATGGCTTATCAAGGCTTGCCAACCGCCATGTTGGGAATCGCAAAAAGGCGTTGTTGGCGGCTCTGCCAATTGTTGATCAGTACCTGGAGAAATTTAATACATGGTATGAAAGAAGGCTGCTTTTTAAGAATATGAAACTCCATCCAAAATTAAATTGAGCATGTCTGATAGAATACTGCGTATTGGAACCAGGGGAAGTAAATTAGCCATTTGGCAAACTCAACAAGTGGAAAGTTCGCTGTCTGAATTGGGAATTGCTTTTCAAAGAGTTGTGCTAAAGTCTCAGGGAGACCTGGATCAGCATACTCCTCTGGAGCAATTTGGAACTCCCGGAGTTTTTACCCGAAAGTTTGATGCTCAATTACTTTCAGGCCAGATTGATATGGCTGTACATTCTTTGAAAGATTATCCCGCAGTGGTCCCTGCCGGCATTGCTATTGCCGCATATCTAAAAAGGGGTAATCCATTGGATACATTGGTAACGAGGAAGCCTCTAGGACAATTGCAATCTGGGCGAGGCTACAGAATTGCCACCAGTAGTAGTCGAAGACGTACCCAATGGCTTCACAGGTTTCCAAATAGTAAAATAGAAGCTATCCGGGGCAATGTTCCTACCCGCCTGAAAAAATTGGAGCAAAGTAACTGGGATGGAGCCATTTTCGCCAGGGCAGGTCTGGAACGCCTTGGCCTGTATCCTAAACATACCATAGATCTTGAATGGATGGTTCCAGCTCCCGGGCAGGCAGTGGTAGCTGTGGCCTGTCGTGAGGATGACCAGGAAGTGATTCGCCTTTTAAAGAAGTTGAATGAGCCTGATACCGAATTCACCTCAAGGGTAGAAAGGCATTTCATGGCTTTATTGGGAGGTGGATGTGAAGCACCTATAGGAGGGTATCTCCAAATCAAGGGAGAACAAAAGGTCTTATTTAAAGGAACCGTGCTTGATTTTGAGGCAAATAATCAAATAACAGGCGAGTATATAGAAGAAAAGAAAAACCCGGAAGCATTGGCAGAATTATTCGCAGAAAGGTTGATCCGAAAGGGTGTTTCGGAAATCCTGAACCTAAAAAAAGTATAATTAATGAATTTTGGTCTGATGGATTCGAAATTGTGGATTAAATACAATCAACTTTTGAAAGAGGTTGGTTTTGTTTGTGATCCTTTGCCCTTACTTGAGTTTGAATACCCTGAAAAACAGGAGGAACTTATGGGCTTAATCAGCCATGAGCAGGTTCCTATTGTCCTGACCAGTGGTCGTGCTTTCAAAGTACTTAAGGATTTTGCTCAAAAAACAGGCATGAAACCCTCGAACCTTTATGTAGTCGGAAAAAGTACCGCTGAACATATCAAAAAACTAGGTTGGAAAATAGTGGCAGAGGCTGAGAATTGTGAATCACTTATTGCCAAGGTTTCCTGGGATCAGGAATTGCCCCTTATTTATTTATGTGGAAATTTAAGAAGAGATATTTTACCTGATTTTTGGCGAAAGAATCAGGTTTCTTTCATCGAAAAAGCCGTTTACAAAACCTTATTAACATATTTGGAAGTTGACTTTTCCAGATACGAATTTGCATTATTGGCCAGCCCTTCTTCTGTCAGGAGTTTAACTCAAAACAACAGGTTTACTAATGAATTTTTATTCGCTTCAATTGGACCCTTAACTACAACAGCTATAAGGAAAGCCGGATATGAAAATATTATCGAATCATCCGATCTAACCATTTCAACATTAATCAATCAATTAAATGAATTATTCCATAACAAGACATCGAATTCTCAGAGCTAGTCCTCAAATCAGACGACTGGTTGCCGAAACTTCTTTGACGAGTGCAGATTTCCTGGTGCCATTATTTATCGTTGAAGGGGAAAACAAAGTAGAGGAAATACCTTCCATGCCGGGGTATTATCGTCGATCCCTTGACAAAACTTTGATCGAACTGAAAAATTATATAACAGAAGGGTTGTCATCATTTTTGTTGTTCGTGAAAGTACCGGATGACAGAAAAGACAATAAAGGGACTGAAGCCTTAAACGAAAACGGGTTGATGCAAAGGGCTATTCGGTCGATAAAAGACAGATATCCTGATGTGCTCTTGTTTACAGATGTGGCTTTAGACCCCTATTCAAGTTTTGGACATGATGGGGTGGTAGAAAAAGGACGAATATTAAACGATCCTACAGTAGAAGTGCTCACCGCGATGGCCTTATCTCATGTAAAGGCAGGGGCAGATTTTGTGGCTCCCTCAGACATGATGGACGGAAGAATAGGAGCAATTCGTACAGCTTTGGAAAAGGATGGATGGCATGATGCAGGGATATTATCGTATAGTGCCAAATATGCCTCTTCGTTTTATGGGCCGTTCAGGGATGCATTGGATTCAGCTCCGGGATTTGGGGATAAGAAAACCTATCAAATGAATCCTGCCAATGTTCGTGAGGCTTTAAATGAGGTTGAGGTCGATGTGAAAGAAGGGGCAGATATTATTATGGTAAAGCCTGCTATGGCCTATTTGGATGTAATTGCTGCAGTAAAGCATTTTATCAACCAACCGGTGGCGGCTTATCAGGTTTCGGGAGAGTATGCTATGATTTGCGCAGCTGCTCAAAACGGCTGGATAAATCGGGATGGAGCTATTGTAGAAAGTCTGTTGGCGATCAAAAGAGCAGGAGCTGATATTATTGCCACCTATTTTGCCCGGGAGGTTGTTGGGATATTGGGACTTTAAAAATTTGATTATGAACATTATGCGATCCAAAAAATATTTTGAGCTATCTAGAAAATATATTCCGGGAGGCGTTAACAGTCCGGTAAGGGCCTTTGGGGCAGTCGGAGGAACGCCGGTATTTATTTCAGAAGGGAAGGGTGCTTTTTTAGTTGATGTGGACGGTAACAGGTATCTGGATCTTATCAATGCCTGGGGACCTTTGATTTTAGGGCCTGCTGCAGAGGACGTGGTAGATGCGAAACAGCAACA
The DNA here is from genome assembly GCA_008501835.1 of Bacteroidota bacterium. Classification (GTDB taxonomy): domain Bacteria; phylum Bacteroidota; class Bacteroidia; order Chitinophagales; family Saprospiraceae; genus BCD1. The sequence goes on along the minus strand of QQUB01000928.1, from coordinate 9 downwards.
GGTTTCCCG
>QQUB01000651.1 GCA_008501835.1 Bacteroidota bacterium | reverse complement strand
TTTTGTCCCGTTGACAATCCGGACACCAGTCTGCGCCGTAGAATTTGATTTTGTTCATTTTTTTAGAAGTTTCGTGTTTGTTTAAGACAGAGGAATAAACACCACCTTTTGTCTGACAGTTGAAACCGGTAGGTCTAAAAGATTCAAACTGTAGCAATGGCGACAAGTGGGGGAATTAGGCTGAGGCTAAGGAGAAAAAGGTGTAGTTAGTTAAAAAATTATTCGAAACGAATAATTTCGGTCGCATAGCGACCCCATATCGGTTACGCTCAATCTCGGATAATCTGCCGGACATGTTTCCGCAATTCCGGCAACACCAACTCCCCGAACCAGGGATTCTTGGCCTGCCAGATATTATTTCTCGGTGAAGGGTGGGGGAGCACAAAATGGTCAGGTAAATAGTTGTGGAATTGGCGAACCGTCTCGGTCAGAGTCCGTTCTGTTTTATTACCTAAATAATAATCCTGAGCGTATTTACCGATCAGCAAAATAAGTTTTACGGAATTCATTTGGTCCAATAATGATTGGTGCCAGAGCGGAGCGCATTCCTTTCTTGGAGGCAGATCCCCCGATTTGCCTCGTCCGGGGTAACAAAACCCCATGGGGATGATAGCAATTTGTTTTGGATCATAGAAGGTGGCCTGATCGATCTGCATCCAATGACGAAGATTATCGCCGCTTTTGTCATCCCAGGGTATGCCGCTTTTATGAACTGCAAGTCCGGGAGCTTGTCCGATGATGACAATCTTGCTTTGAGGATGGGCGGCCACAACCGGCCTGGGGCCTAGAGGAAGATTGGCGATACATTCCCGGCATTGGGCTATTTTTTGAAGCAGGGTGTCCATGGTTGATTTGACTTAAAAAACCAAAGCTTGCCCACGCTTACCTGTAGACAAGCTTTGGTAATCAATAATGAGTATTCTGCAAGATAAGAAACTTTGAATATCAGGTTATTGATTTTTTACTTTCGAGATTTTTTTGGACAAAGTCCAGTTGTCATCCTTTGGTGGTCTTGGCAAAACCTCTTCCGGGAATGGGAAAAGAATAGTTGAATTCTTTTCAGAGGCAATATTTGCCAGGGTCTGATACAACCTCAGCTTTATGGCTGAAGGCGACTGGTCGATGATCTTACCGGCCTCGAATAATTTTTCAGCTGCCTGTTCCTCTGCCAGTGCCAGAATTACTCTTGCCCTTCTGGAGCGTTCTGCTTCTGCCTGGTTGGCCATCATCCGCCTCATGTTCTCAGGTAACTGAATGTCTTTGATTTTTACATCAATGATCATAATGCCCCATTCACTGGTTTCCTTTTCCACGATGCCTTTGATGTTTTTGCCCATCTCTTCTCTTTTGGATAAAATCGTATCCAATTCAACCTTACCACAAACATCCCTAAGGGCTGCTTGAGCCAGCTGCATTATGGCAAATTTGTATTCTTCAACTTCCAGAACTGCCTTTTCCGGATCATGAATACGGAAGAATACCACCCCGTCAATACTACAGGGAACATTGTCTTCCGTCATGACTTCCTGGGAGTCAATATTGATGGTGATCACCCGGATGTCGACAACCTGGATAGTTTCGATAAAGGGAACGATCCACCGGAACCCAGGCTTGAGTACTTTGATGTATTTCCCAAACCTGAACTTCAATGCTCTTTTGTATTCAAAAATAATTCGGATACCGCTGAGGATAAATACACCACCGGCGATATAAACAATGAGAAGAAGATCCATAATATCTGTTTTTATTTTTAACGGAACTTTATTTCAGCAACACTAAACAGATTTATGAAATGTCAACGGATATAGTAATTTACAAAAAAATGAGCTCTTTTTCAAGGTTCATAAGCTATCATCTTGGTTATTCCATGCTTTAACATGCTTGAAAATCAATAGTATATTGCCATGAAAATGGTAGATTTACCAAAAACATACATCATGAAGAAATTCCTGTTTATACTTTTCGCAATACTCTTCCTTATACCGGGTCTGAAAGCGCAACAATCAGAAACATACGATTATTCCCGTGCTTCCAAAGAAATGATCCAAAATGGAGTACAGGCTATTTTGATGTGCAACGGTCTGTTTACTTCCAACCGAAGTCTTGATTTGGTATATGAACAGGAATTGGCCTATTTAAAACAACCGGTAGGCACTCCTAAAGGAGGTGACTACCAAATTGACTGGGATCGAAAATCGGTATCCATTGGTGTTCCTGGAGGTGTGCCTGTGATGCGTGCCGTTTTCCGGGAAGGCCTTGGATGTATGATACTTGCTCCGGATCAGACATTTGAGGCTATTGAGGGTTTACCTGAACTCACAACTCCGCCTTTGAAAGGTGACCCAGCCAATATTCCATGGCCGGATGGTGATATGCTTGAAATACAATCCATACCTGAAGAGGTCAATATTAAAGCATTAAAAGAGGCTTCCAATTGGGCCTTTGACCGGGAGTCTCCTGAGCAGGTAACCTTGAGTTTGTTGATTCTATACAAAGGAGAAATAATCCATGAACGTTATGCTCCCGGAGTAGATGTGACCACCAGAACAAGGACCTGGTCCACCGCAAAAAGCATCGCAGTTACTTTAATGGGAATTTTGTCAGATCAGGGTAAACTGGAACTGGATAAACCCCTCGGTTTGGAATGGTTGCCTAAGGAACGATCTCCTGAAACGGATCCACGATCAGAAATTACGCTACGCCATGTATTGAACATGTCCAGCGGATTATATACGGTTGATAACCGAAGGATGGAATATGTAACCGGCTCCGGCTTGGCTTACTGGGCAGGAGCGAGTTCTGTGAATGGAGCACTTAATCGCGGACTTATCAGAAAACCCGGAACACTTTGGGATTATGAAAATTATGATACCATTCTGGGTGTTTTGGCCATGAAAAATGCTTTGGGAGATCCACAAACCTATATGGAATTCCCTCGCAAAGCATTGCTGGATAAAATTGGCATGAGAAATACGCTGCTAAGTGCCGATCGCTTCGGGGATTTCATTTTAAGTAGCCAGGTGTATACCAATGCAAGAGATCTCGCCCGATTTGGATTGTTGTATTTGCAGAACGGTCAATGGAACGGAGAACAAATAATTTCCAAAGACTGGATTGAATTTGTCAGAACACCAGCTCCGGCAACTGCTGAGAGAGGCAATTTTTACGGCGGGCAATGGTGGCTTGTGCCTGATGACAGAACCGATGTGCCGAAAGATGCCTATTCCACTGCCGGTAACCGTGGGCAATACGTCATTGTTGTTCCTTCTC
>QQUB01000167.1 GCA_008501835.1 Bacteroidota bacterium | reverse complement strand
GAAACAATATGGAACAAAGTATGTGGACAGAACTACTTTAAATCAAATATTTTCTTGGTGCGAAACGATAGGGTTATACCGCAAATGATCCATTCCGTACATGAAATATCGGGAGGGCCGCAGGTTCGTTTGCTTTTCTCCGCGAAACTCAGCGCTTCTCCGCGTAACTTTGCGTAACAGCTCTCAGCGCCTTCTTGATTGAATAAAGTATTTTGATCAAAACTAATTTTATCCTCCTACTAATTTGAAACTCACTTAATCCGCAACCCTCGGCAATTCCACAAAAAATGTCGTGCCTTTTCCAACCTCCGTCTCAAACCAAATCCTGCCATTGGCTGCTTCAACTATATTTTTGGACATGGCTAAACCAAGTCCCATACCTGAATTTTTGGTAGTAAAACTGGGTTGAAATACCCGGTCGCGTTTATCTTCAGGAATGCCCTGACCATTATCAACTATTTTCACCACGGCTAATTCTTCTGATGCTTCAAGTACGATATAGATGTCGCCATTTCGATCTTCAGGAATAGCCTGGATAGCATTTTTGATCAGATTGTTGAATACACGCATAAGCTGTTCCCTATCGGCATAGACACTCACCTTTTCGGAACAGAGATCCAAGGTCACAATAACATCCTCGTCTGCTTCCTTCTGAAATAACTGATGAACGGAATCCAATAGGTTATTCAATACAAAGGTCGCATTCACCGCCTGGGGCATTTTTGCAAAATTCGAAAACTCGGAAGCAATCCTGCTCAACCCGTCGATCTGTTCAATGAGGGTTTTGGAAACTTTATCCATCATTGGTTTAGCCTGCTCCGGATCAGTATCAAAAACACGCTTCAGATGTTGAAGGTGTAGCTTCATCGGTGTCAACGGATTTTTAATCTCGTGAGCAACTTGTTTGGCCATCTCCCGCCACGCTCCTTCCCGCTCTGATTGCTTTAGTTTTCTGGCGCTCTCTTCCAATTGCCCAATCATATTGTTATAAGCATTGACCAGCTGTCCAATCTCATCATCACTATCCCATTGCAAGGGTTCATTGGCATTGAGATTGGTTCCTTTTAGTTTTTCAACCATACGAACCAGCGGATCCGCAATCCTGTTGGCAACCAGTATTCCAATTGCCGCTGTAATTAACAACAGGAAGACATAAACATTCAGCAAATTCTCCCAAAAACGATATAAATCTTTTTCCTGATTGGACGGGCCATTTACAGCCGTCTCCTCAATGGGTTCCGAAGTCCTCATGTTCATGGAGTTCCGGAAAGAGATTGTGGTCACCAGTCCCATGGCAAAAAAGGAGCAAAGCATCAATACAATGATGTATAACTGAACCTTATTCCTCAGGGATGGCCCCCAAAATAAAGGGAACTCCTGTGTCATCGGCAAGGCCTTGAGGTAGTAATTCAGCACAGATAGGAAAATGACCACAAAGATGAATAAACTGAATATAAAAGAGAACAAGGTCATGGGGCGATAAAACCCTCCTACTTCCCTTCCAATGATAACCGTAACATTGTTGAGGGAGCTGTAGATCACATTGGCATTTGCTCCACTCATCACTTCTTTCCATCCTCCTGCAGCAGGAATTTGGGTACGGGTAGTGTCGCTCAACAATACTTCATCCCGCTGCCAGATAAAACGATCATTATGGTAAACCGCAAAATGGTAATTATCCAGTCCTTCGAGTCCCTTGAAATTTTCCCTTCCCGTCGAAGAAGGTTTTGCACAGAAAACAACCGTATTGAATGCTGTTGAATCCCCAGGAATTGGAAAGTATTTTTTGTTGATGTAAGTGTAATTATGCTCATAAAGTCCAGCTCCAAAGATAGTATCCGTCGGCATTTCCCTGACCCTGTTCAAAACATCAAAACCAGTTGAAGGGTCTACACCAGCCACAAAGGAGTGGCCAAAATTTTCATTCACTACAAAAATATCGTACTCATAAACCTTTGAAAAATATTTATTCTGCCGGGCGTAACCATCGATCCAGCGACGCAGTTTTTTTATATCAAAAGTAAAAGGAACGGGAGCCTTAAAACAAAGTTGAAGACTATCGTCCGCATAAATCTGTTCAAGCAATGGAGCCAGTTGTTCCTCTGCAGTGGAGTCCTGCAAAACTGCCAACTCTTTGGCTAACACCAATCGATTTTCACGATCCTTATCAAGATTGTATTTATAAAAAACAAAGGCCATGAAAATGGAAATGATGAACAACCAGGACATCAGCCAGGTAAGGCTGGTCGTACGACTATCAATATACAGGTCGAACAATAGCAGATAAACAAACGCAATCAAGACCATTTGATAGGCATGGAAATCAAGAGTAAAAAACGGCACAATCAAAAAACTCACTGCCAGAACGGCAACGAGTGTGATCAATCTTGTATTCCGCGCCAGTCCGGTCCGGAAAACATCGAGCATCATCCGGTGGGAGAAAATGAAAAAGGCGATGGTCGTCAACAGTGCGCTGAAGATGTGGACATAGGCAGATTTATCAAAATACAGGATGTTTTCAAAATCGAGGACCACCCGTGATTCAACTACAAGCCATTTCAATTGCCTGGTAAGAAAAAATAAGCCGAGTACAATACCCAGATAAATACCCCCGGCAGAAAACATTCTTATGGTCTGGCGGGCATTATCAGGTATTTGGTAATGAAAGCGTCGATGGAAAACCACACTTATCCATAAAAGGAACAGACTATTATTCAGCGCACTGGGATACCGGTAACACAGCAAAATAAATAAAACGGCGATCGCCAATGTCAGCCAATAACGTTTAAACATATTCCTTGTTTTACGCAAAGCCATGGCTTTGGTTACCCGTAAATTTAGTTGGTTATCTGTAAAATCAGGCTCAATGAGGGCAAAATATGCTCTAATAGCAAAAATATCGGCTGCAAAACAAAACCGGCTTCTATTTTGTTAAACATCAATTATCATTAGGAATTCTTTGGCAAAGCACCTAATTTTCAAAATACTTATCAAAATCACCCACTCCATGACATACAAATACCCATTGATACTCATATTATTCTTTCTATCTTCCTGCACCCAGGAAAAAGAAATTCTGGTATTTGGCACTTCTGATCCACTCGATCATGTGATAGGCCAATATACTTTTGACCTGACTGTTAATTATGGAACATTACAACCCAATATAAGTGGTTATCTTCCTCCAAAGAAATTCACCACTGAAATCCTGAGGTCTGAAAACAACAAGGAAATTTCGATTCTGAATATCCACGACGTAGGAACTTGTGTATTTG
>QQUB01000918.1 GCA_008501835.1 Bacteroidota bacterium | reverse complement strand
ACAGTCTCCATTGGCAAGACATGAAGAGTGGATGAATGCACAGGAAGGATTCACCAGAGAGACAGACACCATGCCTGGATTCGCAGGCTCATCCTGGTACTTCTTGAGATATATGGATGCACATAAGGACGAGGAATTCGCCAGTCAGGATGCTTTGAAATATTGGAAGGATGTTGATATCTACATCGGAGGTACAGAACATGCTACAGGTCATTTGTTGTATTCAAGGACGTGGAATAAGTTCTTGTACGATTTAGGCTTGGTGCCGGTAGATGAACCATTTAAGCAGTTGGTGAATCAGGGAATGATCCAGGGAGTCATTGAATCCATTTATTTGATGAAGGACAAAAAGGATGGGTTCAATCATTTCATGTGTTCCACATTGGCAAAATCAAAAGGCATTGAAGATTATGCCAAAATTCCGGTACACGTCGACTTTGTAAACGATTACGGATCAGACGATTCTTATTTGGATACCAGCAGCATCAAAAAATTCATTGACTGGAGACCTGAATATTCAGATGCTATATTTGAATGCAGTAAGGGAGTATTCCATAAAGGTGTGTTTACTCCTTCTAATAATTCAGAAGCTAGTCATATGATCACTTATTCTGAAGTTGGGAAAATGTCCAAATCCAAGTTCAATGTGATCAACCCAGATGATGTTGTGGATGAATACGGCGCTGATTGTTTCCGCATGTATGAAATGTTTTTGGGACCATTGATGCAGGCCAAGCCATGGAACACCAATGGTATTGATGGTGTAAGTAAATTTTTGAAGCGTTTCTGGAATATGTTCTTCGATGCCAATGATAATTGGACTATCAGTCAGGAGGAAGCGACCAAGGAAGAATTGAAGGTTTTGCATACGGCCATCAAAAAAGTCAATGAAGATATCGAAAGAATGTCTTTCAATACTTGTGTGAGTGGATTTATGGTGGCGGTTAATGATTTGTCAAAGAAGAAATGCAACAAAGCTGCCATCTTGGAACCGTTGGTTCGTTTGATAGCGCCATTTGCCCCATTTATGAGTGAGGAGTTGTGGCACAGGTTTGGTCATGAATCCAGTGTGCATATGGCCGATTATCCGGAACATGATGAACAGTATTTGGTAGAGGATTCAGTAACTTACCCAATCGCCATTAATGGAAAAACGAGGATGACCGTGGACTTTCCGGCAGATGCTTCCAAGGAAGATTTGGAGAAGAGTGCAGTGGAATTGGAAGAATTAAATAAGTGGATTGATGGAAAAACAATCCGCAGAGTTATTGTTGTTCCGGGAAGAATGATTAATATTGTAGTTGGATAATATGATAAGTTAATATAGCAACGTCTAGACCCATGGGTTTAGGCCCACAAAAGGAGTCGCTGTTTTACAGCGTCTCCTTTTTGTTTTGGCTGATTTTACAGTAATATTTGCACGTAAATGCCCGTCTTTCCTTTTGCGAATCATTATTAATACGCTAATTAAATTTAATTTTTTACAAAAACTCCTAAATTTATTTTGCCAATTTCAAATTTTTCGTGTACATTGATTTCTCAATCCTGTTTGAAATTTCTATTGTTTATTTACTAAAAATTAATTCGCATGTCCAAAAAAATTGAAGTTAGCGGTTATGTTATTAAAGAAGAAACTGTTCATTCCTTGTCACACAGCATCATGCCTGGCACCTTTGTGGTAGAGATAAACCATCCTTTTCCGGGTTATTATGCCGAGGCGATGAAAGAGTATTCGAAACCGCGCTCAGTTATTTTGATGACTAAAAAGCTAAATACCTGGGAAAGCATTTTGCGTACCTCGGAAAAACTCAAAAAATATCTCGACCTGGATTTTAATGCCAGTGCGGCCATCATGTATGTTGGCAACAAAGAATATCACGGTATCAGAGTAAAAGGCCTGGAGAAATTTGAAGACATCGCCACGGTGCAAAAAGCTTTTGTAGACGAAGGATTTAAGTTTGCCAAGGCCAGAAGTAAATTTAAGGATGATACCGTTTTAATCAAAGTCAAGAAGTTTTACCATCTCGACGAAGTCGGGGAGGGAGGTTATAAGGACGCTACCCAAACGGATGTTCATTTTGCCTTGATACCCAAAAAACTGAATTGGGAATTCTTCAGAAAAATTACAGGCAAAATCAAAAATAATATCAGCGACAGCAACTATGATGTTGCCCTGGTTACCTTCTATATGAATGATGGCATCCAGGATGCTTTGAGGGTTTTTAAGCCGAGGATGAAAAATGATCTGCTGGAAGAGATCAGGAAGACATATCTAGATTATATTGCGAAATACGATTAACATTAAATGAATCAATTTATTAATCCTACCAGAAATTGGGTCCGATCAGTAATCATCGGACTCAATTTCTGTCCCTTTGCGAAGCGTGAGTTTGACAGGGAAACCATTCGTTATGCTGTATTAAAGGGGAAGGTCGAAGACTGTCTTGAATCTTTAATTTTGGAATGTGATCTGTTAAATGGTGACGAAACCGTAGAAACTACTTTGGTTATCCTGCCGGAAGGATTTGAATCTTTTGACGATTTTCTCGATTTTTTGGATTTGTCCAACGATTTATTACATCAGCAGGGATACGAGGGAGTTTTTCAGCTAGCCAGTTTTCATCCGGATTATTGTTTCCAGGGAGTTCCCAAAGACGATCCTGCCAATTTTACCAATCGTTCACCTTTCCCAATGTTGCATATCATAAGAGAAGCCAGCCTGGAAAAAGCCATTGCCTTTCATCCTGACCCGGAAGGAATCCCTGAAAGGAACATTGAGTTAGCCCGGCAAATGGGAGAAGAAAAATTAAAAAAACTGCTTGCGGCCTGTTTTTGATGTTTTTTTAAACGGTCAGCAAAGCAGCTGCCAATCCCAAAACGATCACCCCCATTTTTATCCAGGATATGTGGTGGTGATGCGAACTGTCTGATTCGAATAAAATGGTTGTGGATATATGCAGAAATGATCCTGCAACCAAAGCCAGTGCATTCTGCAACAGTGTTGCCCCGGGAGATAATTGATCAGATAAAAATGCCCCTAAGGGAGACATTGTTGAAAAAACTAAAATACACCCGATGGTAAAGGCCGGTTTTAATCCAGATTTCAACAAGAGTACAGAAAGAGCAAACGCAGCAGGGGCTTTATGCAAGATGATTCCGAATAAAAGGTGATTTAATTCATTGTCGTGGCTTCCATGACTGTGGTTGTGTTCCAGGACATCATAATTACTTAAAGGAACACCTTCTAAAAACGCATGAAGGCATAATCCCAGAAGTATTTGAAAGGCGAATAAACGATCCGCGTTTTTATGCGCATGAATGTGGCCATGTTCAACTCCCTGTGATAATTGTTCCAACAAAAGCTGAAGGAAAAAGCCCCCTAGAATCCAAAAGGTGGTTGTTGAATTTATAGCACCATATACACCCGGTAAAATATGTAAAACGGTAATACCAAGAATGTAGGCACCACTGAACGACAATAACAGCCTTAAGTATTGCTTCCTGTCATTTTGGAAAAACAATCCGATTCCTCCTCCAATAATTACTGATAAAAACAATAATAAATATTCCCAGATCTCCATAAATAATGCTTAAACACTTATCTTTTTATTGCCAAAAAACAATTCGTTCAATTTGTTATTGCTAACAATTATTTTAGCAATACCCCAACCAATTAAACTACCCAAGAGAGCTCCTGCTAAAATATCAATAGGGTAGTGGACCCCAACATACACCTGACCAAACGCAATACTTCCCGCCCAGAAGAGCAACAACCATTTCCAACGTTTTCTCATACTTCCAAACAGGGTGATCAAAAAAACAGCCAGGGCAAAATGGTTTGTGGCATGGGAGGAAGTAAAACTGTATCCACCACCACAATGTACCAATAGTTGAAGATCCTGTGCAAGCGCCTCATTTCGACAAGGCCGTGGTCTTTTTACACTTTTTTTGATGACCTTACTACTCATGGTATCTGAAACAGTAATGGTTAACGCAATGGATAACACAAAAAGAATACTTTTTAACTTATACTTCCAGATCAGATAGACCAATCCTACAAGATAAGCCGGAATCCAGAACTTTTTATCTCTCCACCAGGGCATAATGTAATCGAGCACATCATTATGCCAACTCCCGTTGATCACTTGAAATAAGTATTCATCCCACTGAAGTATTGATGTCATTTTAAAATTGTTCTTTACTTGGGAGAAATTGTCTTCTGAAAATTCAACGAAGAATCTTTCTCAGTTAAAAATTTCCCGCTATTATTTTTTTATTACAAGAATCATTCGCTGACTATTTTCAGGGTCAAAATCTGAAAGGGTATAGTCACCAAAAACCTTGATGATTTTCATGCCCGATTTTTCTACCAGGTGTTGGAGTTCATCCAGTCTGAATAACCTTACCCGTTCCTGAAATTTGTGAATATTTCCGTTGTCGTCGATGGTGATGGATTTAAAGACATGAGGTCCTTTAATCCATTTATCGATTTGAAAATCCACTCCGGCAACGGTTTTTAGCTCTTTTTCAATCAAATTGCTGATCACAAATTCCGAATTAAAAAAATCAAGAACGTAAACTCCTCCATCTTTTAATCCTTTAGAAACACTTTGAAGGCTTTTCAGATCATCTTTTACCGATTCAAAATACCCAAAGCTCGTAAAAAAGCTGAAAATGAAATCAAAATAATTCACCCGGAAGACTTTTCTCATATCCTGAGTAAAAAAAGATAGATTGACTGCTTCAAATTGCCGGGCGAATTCAATATTGTTTACGGACAGGTCCAGCCCGGTTACCAGATAGCCCTTATCTGCAAGGTATCTTGAAAATCGTCCTTTACCACAGGCCAGGTCAAGCATGGTAGCTCGGGGTGATGGGTCAAGGTAGACTAATAACTTATCAATAAACTCCTGAGCTTCGCTTTCATCCCTTTTTTTATAAAGCAAATGATAATACGGAGAATCAAACCAAGCTTCAAACCATTGTTTTTCCATCGAAAATGTTTGGGCCTTTTTGGACTAAAGGAAATAACTTATATAATTCATTCGAAAAGTGTACAAAGATAAGCATCAAAAGTTTAATTTTGGGCAATTTGAAAGGATTGGATAAAAGATTAATTCCGGTCTGTTTGTGAAAAGTGATAAACTCTTGATTCACAAAGGTTTTCACTGAAATTGATTGAAATTATTTGTTTATGAACAACAATACTTCCAAAAAATTATGGGAGCCTTCTGAAAGTTTTAAAACGTCTTCTAATCTGACCCGTTTTAATGAATGGCTTCTGAATATTAAATCATTGAAGTTTGATTCGTATGCAGATCTTTGGCATTGGTCTGTCGCAGATCCGGGACAGTTCTGGGAATTTTTATCCGAGTATTTCGAGATAAATTTCCACGAGCCATATGAGGAGGTAATGGGAACCGAACAGATGCCAGGCACTACCTGGTTTAAGGGTAGTACCCTGAATTATGCCGAACACATCTTCAGAAACCAGACCGATGAACATCCAGCATTGATATTCAGGTCAGAAGCTACGGAAACTTCAGAGGTTTCCTGGGAGATGCTAAAAACCCAGGTGGCTTCCCTTCAGAATTGGCTGGTTGACCAGGGAGTAAAAAAAGGAGATACAGTTGTTGCCTATTTGCCCAATATTCCGGAGGCTACGGTAGCTTTTTTGGCCACATGTTCGATTGGGGCAATTTGGTCAAGTTGTTCCCCGGATTTTGGTGTAAAAAGTGTTGTTGACCGGTTTTTACAGATCCAGCCAAAAGTATTATTTACGGTTGATGGTTACCAATATGGAGGGAAGTCATTTGACAGGACTAAAGAGGTCAGTGAATTAATTTCAGAACTTCCTTCCCTTGAGCGAACCGTACTGCTGCCTTATCTCCACAAATCCTGTGAACCAGAGCGTTTCGAAAAGACTGTAAGTTGGCAGGAAACTCAGGGTAATTCGGAAGCACAGCTGACTTTTGAAGCTGTTCCTTTTGAGCACCCTATCTGGGTGTTGTACTCCTCCGGAACAACCGGGATGCCCAAAGCCATTACTCACAGTCAGGGAGGTGTATTATTGGAACATCTCAAATATCTTTCTTTTCAGAATGATGTAAAAAGGGGAGAACGTTTCTTTTGGTTCTCAACAACAGGTTGGATGATGTGGAATTTTCTGCAGGCCTCTATGCTTGTCGGCGCTGTTCCGGTTTTATACGATGGGAGCCCCGGATTTCCCGATCTTAATGTACTTTGGGGCTTGGCTGAAGAAACCAAAATGCATCATTTTGGTACGAGTGCTCCCTACCTTGTCGCCTGTATGAAAAGAGAAATAAGTCCTGGTAAAGATTTCAATGTCAGCGAGTTAAGGTCAATTGGTTCAACAGGTGCTCCATTGCCTCCGGAAGCTTTTGTTTATGTTTATGAAGAAATAAAGAAAGATCTATGGCTTTGCTCTATGAGTGGGGGGACGGATGTATGTACTGCTTTTGTAGGAAGTAATCCATGGGAACCGGTCTTTGAAGGGGAAATCCAGTGCAGGGCCCTTGGTTGTGCCTTATATGCTTTTGACGAGCAAGGGGCGGAAGTAACCGAAGAGGTAGGGGAGATGGTTATTACCAAACCTATGCCTTCCATGCCCGTTTTTTTCTGGAACGATGAGGGCAATCAACGATACCTGAGCAGTTATTTTGAGGATTATCCGGGGCTTTGGCGGCATGGAGATTGGGTACGGATTACAGAAAGAGGTTCTTTGGTGATCTATGGGCGTTCTGATGCTACTTTGAACAGACAAGGTGTCCGAATCGGAACAAGTGAAATATACAGTGCTGTCAATAAAGTTAAGGCTGTTGCAGATAGCCTGGTGGTTAACCTTGAATTAAGTGGTGGCCGTCACTACATGCCGTTATTTGTTGTTGTGGAACAAGGGTTTTCCCTGGATGAAGATCTCAAATCGGAAGTAAAGAAACGGTTAAAGAGTGAATATTCACCAAGGCACGTTCCCGATGAAATTATAGAAGTAAAAGTTATACCATTGACTATCAGCGGTAAGAAGCTTGAAGCACCTGTTAAAAAGATCTTATTGGGAATGGATGTCAGCAAAGCTGCTAACAAGGGAGCCATGCGGAACCCTGATTCGTTAAACTTTTTCATCGAGTTTGCTAAAACCATCCAACGATAGATTTTTTTTTAATCTTTGCAATCGAATTATTAAAATTTACAATGAACACAACCGACATAAAAGTATTTAAATTTGGAGGAGCCTCCCTAAAAAATGTGGCGGCCATAAGAGATGTTGCTCATATCTTAAAGAAGTACAAAGGTCAGCCCTTGATGATCGTTGTATCTGCCATGAAAGGGGTAACCAATCAGTTGGAGGAAGTAGTCGCTTCCTACCTGCAGCAAGATGGAAAGGCCATGCAACTGCTTGAGGGTATAAAAAAGGAACATTATGAGGTTTGTTATGAGCTATTCCATGAAGAACATGAAATCCTGACAACTTTAAATGATGTATTTGTAGAAGTAGAATGGACCCTTGAAGAGGAGCCGGTTGATTCTTATGATTTTCTTTACGATCAAATCGTTTCTCTGGGAGAGTTGTTATGCAGTAATATAGTTTATTCATTTTTGAACGAATCAGGGTTTAATATTCGTTTTCTCGATGCCCGGGATGTGATTATTACGGATAATATTTACCGTTCTGCTACGGTTTTGTGGGAAGAAACCCAGAAAAGATGTGATAACCTTTTAAAACCTCTTTTAAAAGAAGACCAGATTATCATAAGCCAGGGTTTTATCGGATGTACTACGGAAAATTTCACCACAACATTAGGAAGGGAAGGATCTGATTATACAGCAGCAATTTTTGCTTATTGCCTGGATGCGGAAAGTATGTCCATTTGGAAGGATGTACCTGGAGTTTTAACAGCAGATCCCAGGTTTTTTGACAATGTGACCAAGCTGGAAAGGATGTCCTATAAAGAGGCTATCGAGATGACTTATTACGGTGCAAAAGTAATTCACCCAAAAACTATAAAGCCGCTTCAGAACAAAAGTATTCCATTGCATGTAAAATCCTTTGTCAATCCATTGGAGGAAGGGACGTTTATTTCGGATGACATTGAGGATACTTATCCGCCACTGGTTGCTGTGGAACATAACCAGGCATTATTGCAATTGTCGACATTAGACTTTTCCTTTGTAGCGGAACATCATTTGAGCCACATATTCAGTTTGTTGGCAGAATTACACATCCAGGTGAATTTGATGCAGAACACTGCTATTAGTTTTGTTTTATGCGTCAATGATCTTGACGGAAAAATAGACACCTTTGTAGAGAGAATTCAAAATGATTTTAAGGTTGTACTGGACAGGGGGCTTGAATTAATTTCCGTTCGTCATTATCATGGTGGAATTTTGGACAGTTTGAAAAGAGGTAAGATAATATTGATTGAAGAGCGTAGCACCAAAACCGCACAATTGGTAATTAAGGATGTTCCTATGGTTAGGAGAAAATAAAGCCATGGATAATTTATTTGGAAGGTTTACTGCATTTATCGAGGAAAATTCCCTCTTTACCCAAAAGGATAAAATCCTGCTGGCGGTGAGTGGAGGAGTTGATTCTGTTGTTATGGCCCATCTTTTTAAAAGAGCGGGGTATGATGCGGCTATTGCTCATTGCAATTTTATGTTGCGGGGAGCAGAATCCGATATAGATGAAGATTTTTGCAGGCAACTTGGAAAAAAGCTGGACCTTCCGTTTTTATCGGTCTCCTTTAATACACGAAAAATTGCAAAACAGAGAAGTATCTCCATCCAAATGGCTGCCAGAGAACTTCGCTATGAATGGTTCGAAGAAGTTTGTGTGATGTTGGGGTATGATTGTGTAGCCACTGCTCATCACATGAATGATTCTGTGGAGACCTTTTTTGTCAATTTGATTAGAGGTTGTGGAATACGTGGACTACATGGAATCCCTGTTAAAAATGCGAATAGGGTTAGACCGTTATTATTTGCAACCCGAAAGGAAATTGAAGAATACGCGGCTATTTATCAAATCAAGTTTCGTTTTGACGCCAGTAATGAAGAGACCAAGTATTTGCGAAATAAGATCAGGCACGAACTGGTTCCAAAACTAAAAGAAATAAATCCCCTTTCAGAAAAATCTGTTTTTTCTACCACTAAGAGGATTCGGGAAGCTGAACAATTATTTGATTTTGCGATCGACCAATTCAGAAATAAAATTCTTGCATCATCCGGTAAAAAGTCAGTATTAAACCTGATAGAATTAAAGGCCGCTCCGGGGACTGCTACTCTTTTGTTTGAATTATTAAAAGACAAGGGGCTTCATGCAGACCAGGCTCAAATGATCCTGGAAGCAAATACAGGCGCTGTTTTTCGATCAACCACACACAGATTTCTTGTCGACAGAGATAACCTTGTAGTGGAACCTGTGCCGGATGGGCATAATGCGACCGAGTTCAGTATAGAAATGGGCGAAAATCTAATTGTTTT
Organism: Bacteroidota bacterium; assembly: GCA_008501835.1. Lineage (GTDB taxonomy): Bacteria > Bacteroidota > Bacteroidia > Chitinophagales > Saprospiraceae > BCD1. The sequence continues at coordinate 3,312 of QQUB01000918.1, read as the reverse complement.
TGATCAGGGAGAGGTACAAATTGAACGAAAGGAGGATACAACAGATAAATTCCCCTCAACCAGTTATCAGGTTTTTGTGGATGAATCCGAATTAATATTTCCACTTACCATTCGTAGCTGGAATCCAGGAGATGCTTTCCAGCCTCTTGGAATGAAAGGAAAAACTAAAAAACTGAAAGATTATTTCACAGACAGTAAACTCTCCCTGTTTGAAAAAGAAAAAGTCAGAATCCTTGTTAATAATGATGGAAAAATCATCTGGGTAATGGGTCACAGGCTCGATGACCGATTCAAAATAGCACCTACAACCAGATCATATCTCGAGTTTACTTTTGAATCCAAATAGGCAGTAATCTTTCATTTTTTTACTTAGCCTAACCACAAAATGGTTTTTTCAGCGACACATTGAACCAATTTTATAGCAATTTCAACATTAATGTTCAATATTTGTAACTAAACCGGTCTTCACCTGGTTACGTATGAAAAATTTAATCAATCACAATTTACCCAAATCATGAAAAAAGTTTTACTAATACTAGCTACTATTACTTTCACTTCATCAATGATTTCCGCTCAGGAAATTGAAGTTCCTCAAACACAAAGATCACTTATTAACAAGGTTGCAGCAGACTGGTGCCCACCTTGCGGAAGTTGGGGATGGGATTTTTTCCACGACCTGATCGATGATAACAGCAATAATGCCATTTTATTTACTATTCATCACAGTGGTGGGTTAAATAGCCAGGTTGCCAGTGATATTACCAGCAACTATTTCGTTTCTTCACAGCCTCGCTTTATACTCAACGGGGAGGACCAAAATGTATTGTCAGGTTCAACGAGTTCGGCCAGAACAGCCATTCAGCAGGAGGTTATTTCACAATCGGGAAACACACCCCTGGTGCAAACGGGACTAGATGCAACTTATCGTGATGATGATATGGTACACGTCAATACACGCACTACTTTTTTTGCAGATGCTGATGGCGAGTATTATCTGGGTGTTTACCTTGTAGAAAAAATAGTTGTTGCCTTTCAGGCCAGCCAGGGACAAAGTGCTCAACACCAGCAAATTGTTCGACAGGAATTTAGCGGCACCTCTTCCTTTGGATCCCTTATAGCCATGGGAAGTATTGGAGCTAACACAAGCTACGACTTCCAGTTTTCCATTCCTAAAGATTCCTACAATGCAGAAAACCTTGAGATCGTTACCATTATTTGGAAAAAGGACGGAAACGTATACGAATTTGTGAATGCCAATAAGGATAGTAACGTTCAATTTGAAGTAGTGAACAGTACTACCGCACCAGGAGTTTTAGAGTCATCTTTCAAAGTATTTCCTAATGTTGTGAATGACTATGCCAATATTCAGTTCCAAACAGAAAAGAATATTGAACGTGCTTCTATCAATCTTTTTGACATGAAAGGCAAGAACGTTTTAAATGTCTTCAATGGTTCACTTGATGCAGGAGAATACAATTTTGACCTTAGTCGTTCATCGGAAATTCCTTCAGGAATTTATCTGCTAAGATTAGAAGTAGAAGGTAATGTAGTGACAAGGAAGTTAATAATGGAATAAAACATTCCTTTGATATTATTAGACTTGGAAGCAAAAAATCAGGGCAGAACTTGAAGTTCTGCCCTGATTTTTTTTACTCATTTATTTCAAATAGGGTGCCGGCACGACCGGGAGGAACAACTCCAATGTGTTTATAGGCCTTTTCGGTAGCTTCCCTTCCCCGCGGTGTTCGTTGAATATATCCCTCCATGATTAGGAACGGTTCATGAACCTCTTCAATGGTTCCTGGTTCTTCCCCAACAGCAGTAGCAATGGTTGTCAATCCTACGGGGCCTCCCTTAAATTTATGGATAATAGAGGTCAGGATTCTGTTGTCCATCTCATCAAGGCCGCCTTCATCGACGTTTAATGCTTCCAGCCCAAATTCAGCGATCTTTTTATCAATGGTTCCATCTCCTTTAATCTGTGCAAAGTCCCTTATTCGTCGTAACAATGCGTTGGCAATCCTTGGTGTGCCTCTGCTTCTTCGGGCAATCTCCACAGCTCCGTCTTCTGTTATTGGGATATTGATGATTCCAGCAGAACGTTTGATGATTTTTTCCAGAATTCCGGCGTCGTAATAATCGAGATGACAATTGATTCCGAATCGGGCCCTCATGGGGGCGGTGAGCAGTCCCATTCGGGTCGTTGCACCCACAAGCGTAAATGGGTTCAGGCTGATCTGGACACTTCGTGCGTTGGGGCCTGTATCAATCATGATATCAATCCGGTAATCTTCCATAGCAGAATACAGGTATTCCTCAACCACCGTATTCAGGCGATGAATTTCGTCTATAAACAAAACATCACCTTCTTCGAGATTTGTCAACAGCCCAGCCAGGTCACCGGGTTTTTCCAGAACAGGACCGGAAGTCATTTTTAAATTTGCTCCAAGCTCGTTTGAAATAATGTAGGAAAGCGTCGTTTTGCCTAACCCGGGAGGGCCATGCAGTAAAACATGATCCAGTGCTTCCTGTCTTTGGAGAGCAGCCTGGATAAACACTTTCAGATTTTCAACTATTTTGGGTTGTCCGCTGAAATCGTCCAGCGATTTTGGTCTCAGCGTTTTTTCCAATTGCTGATCTCCAGGCTCCAGATTTTCACCACTCGCATCTAAATTCGGGTTCATTCAATTTTATTTTCGAAATACCAATATCAGAAAATTGTTGCATTTAAAAACAAAACATCTTTCCTCCAAGGTAAATCCATGGTTTTACAGCAAAATATTTTCTACAAGACACTTTACATAAAATTAACTGGTATATCAGATTGAAATGGCTATTTTATGTTAATTTTGTGTCCTGTACCCTTAACCAATGTATGTAATTTATCACTCAATTCTAGTTAATATGCAAAAAATTTTACTTTTTTTCGCGCTGATTCTTTTTTCTTCCAACTTACTGGACCAATGCGATGAATTGTTCTTCTCAGAGTATGTAGAAGGATACGCAAATAACAAGGCATTGGAGATTTACAACCCTACGGATGAGGCCATTAACCTATCAGGTTATTCTCTAGCACGTCTTAGTAATGGCGCTACCAGTGCCAACCCACCTACAAAAGTGATTCAGCTTCCTGATGTAATGCTGGAATCCAATGATGTTTTTGTGGTAGTGGTTGATCTTACGGATACCACTCAATGGAATTCACAATTCGACAAGCCTGTCTGGAATGGATACAATCTTATTGATACATTGTTTGACCAGGTATCCCTGGAGCCGTTGCGCGACAATGATGGAAATGTCATTTTCGGTCCA
>QQUB01000727.1 GCA_008501835.1 Bacteroidota bacterium | reverse complement strand
TGGATAATGGTAATACCCCCTTGATTTCCGGTAGAGGAATTCCTACTCAAATGTTGGTGACACTTAGGCAAATGAAAAGGATGAATATTCCTGACGGTTCATTGACTAATGCCAAAATGAGTATGATACAAAATGCAAGGACTATGTTAGAAGTTACCAAAAGAATGAATGATAATAATTGGACGGACTTAGGTCAATTTGGAAATGAGATTCTTGAAGTTTCATCAGTCAATTATGCTGTTTCTAATTTGAAGCAAGCGGGGTATAGAATATCAGAGGCAGGAGTGGGGAATAATTTAAACGTTAAAATAATCACTCCATTAGCAGCTCTTGAAGATTATCAAATAGCTGAAATGACCCAGGAATTACTGGATGAATATGGTTATGATTGGGATACCCCGATTTATGTTAATTTTGATATTCTTTTTGATCTAGAAGCTTTTTAATATGAAAATTGATTTTGTGTTTTCCGATAATCCCGGATTTAACTATGAAGCCTTTACAAAGTCCGCAAATATCCCTTCTATTTCAGAAAGGATAAAGGAACGAACTGGAAGAAAGCCTGAATCCTTTTTTGGATCAGTTAAGGTTGACCCAGATGTTTGTTACTTATTATTTGCGGCAAAAGAGGATGATAATTTTTCTGAATTTAAAAGTAATTCTTCCAGGATGATTTTGATGATCGGTCTTTGGGCAGAAATTGAGGAAGTGGAAAAAGAATTTGATTTTCTGGCTATTGTCCATTATCCTCATTTAATGATGGATAAACCAATTTTTTTCGGGAGAAGGGATATTGCTGAAAAAATTTCTACCTTTTTACATCCGGAATATTTTAAGCTGGACCTTCAAGTCAAAGAGAGTAAATATATCTTTATTTCAAAAAAAGATAGTGAAAGTCTTATTGATTTACTTATAGACTATCTTGAGAAAATCGAAAAACTCAAAGAGTTGGAATAAATTTGCTTTTGATTGGGGTACACTGGTTTTGTATGATTTTGATATATTTTTTGAATTAGAAGCATTTTAAAATGAAAATTGACCTGATTTTTTTTGAAAAAAGTCCAAAGAAATTATTAAAACCGAGTTTATCAAATAGGATAATAAAAATCAAATCAACTATTCGTGAGTGTTTAGATTATGAACCTCAGATATTTTTTGATTTTAGTGATTGGAATCCAGATCATTATTATTTCCTTTTTTATTCATTTCTTTATTCTCGAGTTTCGGATTTTGCACCTTTTTCTTCAAATATGATTTATATGGATGGCCTTTGGAATGATTTGGAAATTTTGAGTAACGATCTTGATTTTTTAGGTATTGTGCACAGGCCCCATTTTATTGAGGACCGTCCATCATTTTTTGCACCAAGATCAATTGTTAAAGGGATAAATGAAAATGAAAAAGGCAAATGTTTGATCAATGAAGCATTGCTGGGAGGGCTTAGGAATACAGAGGTTTACAGTATTAAAGGGAATGACCCAGAAAGCCTGATTGTTTCCTTAATCGATTATCTCCAAAGTTGGGATAAACTCAAAAAAGAGATTAAACCTTAAATAAAACCTCAAAACCGCTTTATCGACTCGATCAGATAAAGCGGTCTTTGTTTGATCTCGTGATAAATATTGGACAAATAGATCGACATGATGTATAGGTTCAGACATGTAATGGCAAAGAACACAGACATCAGTACCACAAGGAAAGTCCAGCCTGTGATGGCATTCTCACTGGGAATTCCGAAGACGTCAATCCCAGTAAACTTTACTTTCAAGGCATTGCCAATCACAGCGATCAGGAATACGATTGAAAAAAGGAAAATTCTCAATAGGGTAGCGCGCAAAAAAGTGGTGAAAGAAGAAATGGCCACAAGCAAGGTCTGGAATCGCTCGGAAAAAGGTTCACTTTCATCCTGAAGCGGTAGATCAGATTCTATGTAGGTCGTTCTGAAACCAACGATTGAATAAATGGCCTTCATATACCTCAGGTTCTCCCGTAATCGCAGGAGGGAATTTAATGCACGCCTTGAAATAATGCGGACGTTTAAAGCCTTTTCGTCAATTTTTAACTGGGAATAATGGCGGATTATATAGTAAAAGATCCAATAAAAAAGCCGGTGTTTTAATCTTATCTTTCTTTCTTTGGCCCTTAGGTAGACTACATCAAAATGCTCTCTGGTTTTTTCAAAAAGTTGGGTGATAACCTCCGGGTATTTGTAGGTTTCAATGTCGAAGATTACCGTATAATCTCCATTAGATCTGTCGAGACCGGCCAACATGGCATTATTCCGATTAACACGGTTGGAAAGGTTGATTAGCGATACCTGATGTTTCAGGTCTTCATCCAGCGGTTCGATCTCCGGATCAATACTTTCCCCAGGTACATTATTGACCAATATGATTTCAAAATCACTAAAATTGGATTTGCAGGTTTGATAAACATTACTGAGTAATTCGGGAACTTTGCTCTTTTCCCATGGAGTATTGATGACGCTAACTACTGAAATAAAGCTGTTATACATAGGTGCGTTGGTCGGTTTTTTTTCCGGATCCTCAAATTGAGATTTAGAGTCCTTCTTTAATAGGGTTAAAGGTAAAACCCTTTGGGGGCATTAAACTATAATTAACCAAAAAAATGAGGATATTTACCTCAAAAGTTGATAATTGTAGCAAAAAAGTTAAAGTTTGTATTATAATTAGTAACTTTAATGATTGTTATATTTAATCACCTGATTCCCAGACCATGGTTCGATTATTGAAAGGGGTTAATTAGCGAACCAGTCTCACACAAAACATACCTTTTAGGCATACTATTGAGCAAAACCACAAAGACACCAAAAGAGTGACATTTTTCCAGTTTTGGGTCTAAAGTAAAACAGAATCATCATGCTTGTTGAAGGGCAAAGCATGAAGCAGTGAATTAATTTAGTAGGATATGCCCAAAAATTTCCCATTCTATCAGCAGCTCGATGCTATGGATTGTGGGGCTACCTGCCTGAGAATGGTTGCCAGGTATTTCGGCAGGTTTTATTCCCTGGACTATCTCCGTGATTTAACATACATGGGGAAGCAGGGCGTTTCTTTGCTCGGTATAAGCGATGCAGCTGAACACATAGGGCTACAATCCCTGGCAGTTCAAACAACTTTCGATAGACTTTCCAAAGATATTCCTCTTCCCTGTATTGCACACTGGAAGCAGGAACATTTTGTGGTGGTTTACAAGGCCAATAAAAATTTCGTCTGGATCGCAGATCCAATGGCCGGAAAATTAAAATTGACTAAAGAGGAATTC
>QQUB01000050.1 GCA_008501835.1 Bacteroidota bacterium | reverse complement strand
CTTCCTGGACCGGGACGGTTACGCATCTTTTGACCTGCCCAGTTTTTATAATTCTAGAATTATTCACCCGGTAAGTATCGGGGAAAACTGCGACATCAGCAACTCCATCATAGGCCCACATGTCACAATTGGTGATAATGCTACCATTAAGGGTGCTATTGTCAAAAATTCCATTATCGGAGATTATTCAACTATTCAGGAGATCATTCTTAGAAAGTCCGTGGTGGGCAACGATGCAACGATTACCGGATTTCGTCAGAGCCTTAATATCGGGGATAATACTGAAATTGACTTTAGCCCAAAATAAAAAAAGGCAAGGAAAAAATTTCCCTGCCGGATTAATCGATAGAAACTTAATCTCCTATCATGAGTATCAAATGAAAAAGACAATCTAAATTTTGTATATTTTATTCTCCTTCAATATTTTTTAGGAAGAATTGAATTTTGTTCAAATAAACACCACTTTTGTTGTGGCTATTCAACTTTTTTCCCCGCTTTCGCTTTACATTTACAATATTAAGGGGCTTTTTGTATATTCTACAATTACTTTTAACGAAGATATAAGAAATTAAAGCTTCCAGATTTTTTTCTAACAAACTGAAAACAAACAAGTTGTCGTGTTAAACAATCCTATACCCACGCATCATTCTGACACGCTGTTTAACTTAATAAAAACATTGACAAAGGCTGAAAAACGTAATTTCAAGCTTTATGCAAATCGTACGCAAAGCCGTTCCGAGCTGAAATTCATTCAGCTTTTTGACATATTGGACAAACAAAAAGAACCCAATGACGAACAGGTGCTGAAGAGAATTGAGGGCCTCAAGAAAAACCAGCTGGCCAATATGAAACAGCACCTTTACCGGCAAATTCTTAAGAGTCTCAGGCTCATTCACCAGCAAAAAAATGTTTCCATTGAGATCAGGGAACAAATTGATTACGCTTATATTCTCTACGGCAAGGGTCTCTACATGCAAGCCCTTAAAGTATTGGAAAAATGCCGTCAGTTGGCCCGCGAAAACCACCTGAACATTCTTCACCTGGAGATCCTGGAGTTTCAAAAAATCATTGAGGAAAGACATATCACCCGGAGCCGTTCCGTAAAAAAAAGAATTGAAAGGTTACTCACTCAAAGTCATGCCCAAAGTGAGATCATCCATAACCGGAGTAAACTGGCCAACCTGAAAATCGAGATCCACGGTTTTTATATCAAGTACGGTCATGTACAGAATGACCGGGATATGGATATCGTCAGGCGTCTTTTTCAGAATGGGCTGAACCAGATCAAACTGGAAAGACTTAGCTTCTTCGAGAAAATTTTCCTTCACCAGGCTTACGTTTGGTATTATTATATTTTACTGGATTTCCACAATTGTTACAGCCATGCCCTAAAATGGGTTAAGATCATTGAAGACAATCCCCAGTTCCTTGATTTTGATCCGGATTTGTATATGCGGGGATTACATTATGTACTCACTTCCAGTTACCATCTCAAAACAATTGATCAATTCAATCAACACCTTGATCATTTCAAGAAGTTTGAGCAGGAGCGAAGAAAAATTTTCAATGATAACTCCACGATCCTGGCATTTCTTTACATCCAGACTTCCAGCATCAACAAACATTTTCTGATGGGAACCTTCAGCGAAGGCGTCAAGAAAATCCCTGCCCTGCTGGAAAAACTCAATGAGTACAGTAATAAAATGGATATCCACCGGATTTTGGTGTTCTATTACAAAATAGCATACATGTACATCGGTAATGAAGACTATGATACTGCGCTTGATTACCTCAACGCTATTCTCGACCTGAAAGCAGGAGATTTAAGGGAAGACATTCAAAACTATTCTCATTTACTCAGTATTCTTGCCCATTTCGAATTGGGAAATTACCAGCTGTTAGAATACATGGTTAGTAAGGTTCGGAAATTACTTTCCAAAACCAAAGAACTCAATGCTGTTCAGCGAAAGACTTTCCGGTTTTTCAACAACATCATCAAAAAACCGGAATCCGAACATATGGACCTGTTTATAAAATTCAGGGAAGAAATTCGTAAAATCGAAAACGACAGATTAGCCATCAGAGATTTCATGTATCTGGATGTACCTGCCTGGATCGACAGTAAAATTGAAAAAAAACCAATGGCTGAGATCATCCAAAACAGACAAAGAAGTGTTGATTGATAGAGTAAAATTGAGAAAAAACTATTGTGAGTAAGAAAAAGATCCTCTTCCTGATCAACCCGGTGGCCGGACGGAAAAATAATATTGACTACGCCAGCCATATCGAAAAATATATCGACCAATCGGTATTTTCATATGAAGTCTACCGGCCCGTAATAAAAGATGAGGCCACTAAATTATTAAAGAAAAAAGCCGAAAACTTTGATATCGTTGTCGCCGTTGGAGGGGACGGCACAGTCAATGAGGTTATCAATGGTTGCGCAGGTACTCAGGCAATCTTAGGAATTATCCCTGCAGGCTCCGGTAATGGTTTGGCGTATTCTTTAGGAATACCTTTCAGCATTAAAAAAGCCATAGAACTCATCAATAATTACCAGGACAATCTTCAAAAAATTGACCTGATCCTTGCCAATGACCGTTTTGCGGTCAATCAAATCGGATTTGGTTTTGATGCGCATATTGCCAACCTTTTCGCCAAGACAAAAAAGCGGGGATTATTGAAATACGCCTATCTCTCCCTGAGAGAATATTTCAAATATAAAAACGAACCCTTATCCTTCAGAGCCAATGGTAAAGATTATCATGCTCACGCTTTTGTAGTTAACTTTTCCAATAATTCTCAATTTGGAAACAAAGCCCACATTGCTCCGCTGGCAGACCTGAGGGATGGAAATCTGGAGATCAGTACATTGGCTCATTTTCCTAAAATTTTATTGCCGGTGATCCTGATCCGGCTCTTCAGGAAAACACTTCACCGGTCGAGGTTCTATAAGTCCTTTAAGGCGCAAACGGCAACCATTCCTTTTCAGGAAGATGTTCTGTTAAATATGGATGGAGAACATATGGGACTGACCAGGGATCTGGACCTAAAAGTATTGAGGCAGGAACTGGCTGTCATCGCCTGATCGGGTTTTCTGCTTTCAGGAGCTATTTTTTAAGGCCCAGCTTTTCCAGAGGAGTTTCTTTAAGCCATTTGATATCCCCCTGTTTATCGATCTTATAATTGGCCCAGCCGGGAATGCCATCTTTTTCGTAGTGTAAACGGATGTGTTTTTCGTATACTTTGCAATTGAGAAAAGTCAGGTCATTTTCTTCACAATATTT
>QQUB01000935.1 GCA_008501835.1 Bacteroidota bacterium | reverse complement strand
GATCGTTTAAAGGAAGCTTGTAATCTGATCTGAAGGCCATGATGCGTGTATCTGCCGGCTGGTAATTTTCCCTGTCCATGAACTGGGTCTCGTTAGTAGTTAACAGGGAAGTAACTCGCCGGCGGTAATTAGCATAATTTCCTTCAATGGAAAATTCCTGTCCCGAAGTATCAATTTGCCAGCGATAGAAGGCATCTGTAGTGTAACTTCTCCAGAACCTGTCTTCAATTTTTGTCGTTTCAAAATTTTGAATTTCGGTATCTGTAAAATCAAAAATACCGGTTATGTTATTGCCCTCAGTATGATTGGTACTGCGATAGCCATTGGCTGAAATACCAACCCGATGATTATCCTTGATATCATAATCCGCACTGAGTCGCAAATAAAATGAATTTGGGTTGCCCGGGTCGTAGCTGTTTTGTTCATAGGTGAGGTCACCCAGACTCCTTTTAATATAAAGTCTTTCTAACCAGCTCCGGTGATTATAACCGGTGGAGGCACTGAGGTTCCAGGGGCCAGTACGATGGTTGAGCGATACTCCGGCTCTGTATTTGGGCAATTCTCCATATCCGCCACCGAGTGTAATGTTTCCGTTGGTGCCCAATAATGCATTTTTCTTCATTACAATATTGATAACACCACCGGTGCCTTCTGCATCAAAAGCAGCACCTGGCTGAGAGATTACCTCAATCCGCAAAATATTGTCTGCGGGCATTTCATTCAATAAGCTTTGAATGTCCATGTATTTAGTTGGGCGTCCGTCGATGAGAATGGTTACTCCCTGGCGGCCAGCCATGGAAACACGGTCATTAACAACCACGAGGCCCGGCACTTTTTTCAAAAGGTCGGTTACACTTCCTCCCTGACCGGTAATGTTTTCATCCACATTGACTACGAGTTTGCCTGCCCGTTGTTCCAGCAACGGCCTTTTGGCCACCACCTCAATGGCATCCAATACCAAAGTGGCTTGTTGAACGATAATATCCTCGAACTTTTTATCCTCTTTTTCTGTGAGAACAAAAGAGGGGGTTAAAACATCTTCATAGCCGATTCCGGTTACTTTTATTCGGTATTCACCGCTATCGATCTTATGGAAACGATAACTTCCATTGGCTTCCGACAATTCCATTTTGACAAGGCTGGAATCTGTGGAATTCAATAGAAATACATTGATAAATTCAACTTTTTCTCCTTCGTCTGAGACAATAGTTCCTTCAACGGAAGCTTGCCCGGAAAGGTTGAGACTGAAAACCAGTAAAATAAAGGTGGATAAAGCAGCTGAGAATAGAGAACGGGTTTTGACAGGTACAAAAGCATTTAGGTTCATAATAATAACAATTAAGTCGGTTGGTGATTTCTTTAAACAAAGTTGTCTCTACGGTTTCACTGAGTTAATGGTTAAAGATCAAAATATTCATTATTAGTGAAACCTGAATTAAAAGTGCATTATGCAGAGTGAAGAGTGCAGAAGTATTATTCTTGCAGGGAGTATTTTCTGTTTTAGGCAAATCCAGACATTGTCAATTAATGCAGGTTTTTCCAAATAAAAAATATTCACTTTTACACTCTACATCATGCACTATGCACTTTGCATTTTAAGCTTCACAAAAATGAGGTTTCCTCTTTTTTGTGAAGCTTAAGAAACAACTTCAATACAAAGATGTATGCAGCCGATGGATACCCCTATTTTTTTCGAAATAAGCGGAGTTTTTATCTGCCAAACAATTGTTGAGGATAGAAAATCCTAATCGAAGCTGCGAGGCAAATCGTCGCTTTCTTTACCTTCCAGAGGAATTCTTAATGCATCTTTCCCTGAAATTACCTAAATTTATACTTCATCCAGTCAGAAATTCTGATGATACTCCAGCTGTTTTTGCAATGAAATGGCGAAAAGGAAAGGCATGCTAAGGGGGACTTAAAGGGAACTTCATTTCGATTCCTCTGAACAAACCCGTATTCAGTACTGTTTATTCCAATACCCCAGGTTTGGTAATTCACACGTTTGTTGAAATTGTGAAACGGTGAAAAATAAATGGAAGCATTGGCTGTTAATTCAATTAAAAATCGGCGCATGAAGAATTTTTTGTTTTCCTTGATATTTGGTGTCCTGTTCGTGATCTCTGCCAATGGGCAGACTCAGATTCCTGTTGGTGAAAATCTCTATCGTGACGGTTCAGGCATTATTTATTCAAGGGAGACTTCTGTCGATTTGAAAGTGCTTCAGACCAATGGCTGGTCAGTTGGATTGAATCTTGGCAATTTCAAGACTTTTTATAAGCTGCGGTTTTACAATATTGAATTTGGAGAAATAAAAAATCCGCGGGAATACCGCCAGAGTTTTGATTACTTTCAGGGAACTACCTTCAGTGATGTTTCCCGTCCGTTTATTTTCGGAAAACAAAACAAGTTTTTTGTGCTACGTGGAGGCTTTGGAGAGAAACGACTTTTGTCAGAAAAAGCCCGACGTAAGGGCCTGGCAGTTGGAGTGAGTTATGAAGCTGGTCCTTCCGTTGGAATTTTAAAACCTTATTATCTCGAATTTTTGGTACGTGTACCCGATGGAGGAAGAGTGATTAAGGTCAGTGAAAAGTATTCGGTTGAAAATGAGGCCCGGTTCCTCGATATTACCAGTATTTACGGCGGGGCAGGATTTTCAAAAGGCTTGTCGGAAGTCTCTCTGGTTCCAGGTGGACATCTAAAAGGGGCTTTACATTTTGACTGGGGAGCATTTGATGAGATGGTGAAAGCCATTGAAGCCGGATTTGTAGTAGATTTCTATTTCAAAAAAATACCTATCATGGTGGAATCTCCAAACCTGGAGAATGTAAAAAATTCACCTGTCTTTATAAATCTTTACCTAAATTTGCAGCTCGGAAAAAGAAGATAAAGGAAATACATGCAAGAATTACCGATAGTACAGCAAGAACCGAGACGTAAGAAGCCCGATTGGTTGAGGGTGAAACTTCCCATCGGAGAGGATTACAGAAATGTTCGAAGCATTGTAGATAAATATAAACTGCACACCATTTGCCAGAGTGGAAATTGTCCGAATATGGGAGAATGCTGGGGTGCAGGAACAGCTACCTTTATGATCCTGGGTAATGTTTGTACCCGTTCATGTTCATTTTGTGCCGTAAAGACCGGTCGTCCGCCGGAGTATGATGAGAACGAGCCATTGCGTGTTGCGGAAGCCATCAAATTGATGGGGGTAAAACATGCGGTGCTCACTTCCGTTAACCGGGATGAACTCAAAGATAAAGGTGCCGAGATCTGGTACCAGACCGTAAAACTC
>QQUB01000687.1 GCA_008501835.1 Bacteroidota bacterium | reverse complement strand
TTCTTCGATCTTTTGGAGCTCATCGAGAAGTCTTGAGACGGGGAGAGGGCCCTTTTCCATGAACTCGAGGTCTCTTGTCCGGTTATCCGGTTTTTTGCCCAGGCCGCTGCCGATCCATTGGGTTACATTACCGCAGAGGTGCAGGACCAGGTTGCCAACGCTGTTGCTATTATCATTAGGTTTGTACCAGATCTCTTTTTCCTCCAATTCCCCGAGGCATTTTTTTATCCTGGGAATAGATTCTTCGATGATTCTTCTGCGGGTTTCGGCGACCAAAATATCCTTATATGCACTCATGAGTTTCATTTTAACAACGACAAAAAAAGCGAAACCCGGGGTACCCGAATTTCGCTAGTTTATTCTTAAAGAACATTAAATGTTCTCAATTTTCAAGTAAACTGATTGTTCCTACCAGCTCATATCATCTTCTGATTCAGGCTCAGCACTGCCGGTATCCTCCGTTTCCTTAGTGTCATTTTCTTCAGCCTTAGCAGGAGTATTATTCTCCTCAAGTGCTTCAGCTTTACGTCTTGCTTCGTATTCTTCCTGGCGACGAGTGAATTCATCATAATCGTAATCAGGCATCAACTCATTTTTGACATGGTCGATAGTTTCCTGCAGGGAATCGAGGAAACGGTTGAAATCTTCCTTGTAAAGGAAAATCTTGTGTCTTTCATATCCTCCATCCTCAAATTTACGGGTGCTCTCCGTAAGAGTGACGTAGAAGTCGTTTCCTTTTGTGCGGCGAACATCAAAAAAATAGGTTCTTCTTTTACCTGCGCGCACTTTCCTGGAAAATACACTTTCAAACTTCTTTTGATTACTCTCGTACTCCACTTTTAATAACATTTTAGGTTTTAAAAAAAGGTAGCTCCACACAAAAGTAAATATTTGCCCCAAATATCAAAAAAATAGCAGGACAAAATGGAAAGTTTGCATATTAAAAACATGTTGGCTGATTTTATTGTTATGGAGCTGAACAATTGACTTTTATGGCATATGAATCGAACAATCTATAATATCCTGCCGGCTCAGAAAGTGAACATGGGCGGCATTATTCTTGACCAGCCCCTTCCTTTGGGCTCTATTCAGCAAATTGATCCGTTTTTATTATTGCATCACTGGGAAAGTGGCATCGACGGCGGACAGCTACAAAGGGACCTCGGTGTCGGCCCACATCCTCATCGTGGATTTTCCCCGGTAACTTTTATTTTTAAAGGCGGGGTCCATCACAGAGATTCCATGGGCAATAATGAGGTTATCTATGCAGGAGGGACTCAATGGATGAATAGCGGGAAAGGTGTGATCCATAGTGAAAGACCAGATAAAGAACTCGCTCAAAACGGTGGAGATTTTGAATTGATCCAGCTTTGGATCAATACTCCGGCTGAATTTAAACTTTTGCCGGCAGAGTATCACTCCCTGACAGGGGAAGACACTCCCCAAGTGACCTCGCCGGACGGGAAAGTTTCCGTGGGAGTGGTATCGGGTATATTCAAAGGCGTCAAAGGGCCAATTCCGGCCTATTCTCAACTTACGGCCTTGAGAATTGACTTACGGAAGGGTGGAAAAATGAACTTTCCTTTTCCATCTGAATTCAACACTTTTATTTACCAGCTGGATGGCTCGCTTACCATTAATGAAGCAACAGAAACAAAAGCCAGGGACCTGATCTGGTTCAACAACGAAGAGGGGAACATCAAGGTGGAAGCAAAAGCTGATACGCGTGCTATCCTCCTGGCCGGGAAGCCCATTGATGAAGCCCTGTCCACCTACGGCCCTTTTGTCATGAACTCCCAAAGAGAGATCATGAACGCCATCAAGGATTATCAGCAAGGCAAAATGGGAGAGCTTGTAGAAGAGTTTTGATCTGACAGTCTATCGATGATCAAAAAAAATATTACCTTTCACCTGTAATAGTTGAAAAATAATTGAACACCAGCATTTGAGACAAAATCATTTTTACTATGGGCAAAAAGGAATATAACAAAGGTAATTTAACGGTTGTATGGAAAAAAGATGTTTGCGTTCATGCAGCCAATTGTGTGAAAGGGCTTCCGGGAGTGTTTGATGCCAAGGCCAGACCATGGATCAATTTGGATGGAGCAGATGCCGAAGCCATCAAGAAACAAGTGGACCAATGTCCTTCAGGGGCTTTATCCTACATCATTCATGAAGAACCGGTGGCCGGTGTACAGGAAGTTGGTGAATTCATCGAAGTGGAAACCTTGAAAGACGGACCTTTGATCGTGCATTCAAAAGTGAACGTCAAACACGGTAACCTGACCATTACCAAGGAAGGGAACAAAACGGCCTTCTGTCGTTGCGGGGCTTCTGAAAACAAGCCATTTTGTGATGGTAACCACCGGAAGATAGATTTTAAGGATTAAGAAAGAAGTATGCTGAATTTTGAATTTCTTAAAAATCAGCGACCTACTTAAACCGGTGAATTCCCTAAAAGATTGGAATGTTGGAAGAATGGTAATGTACCTCGCTGGCGGGGTCGGATCAATGGAGAAAAGGTGACTTTTCCCATGGTGATCCGGGGGTGGATTCTATGCTGGAAGAGGTTCCATCCCCGATTTTAAGTCAAAAAGTTTATACTTTCCAACTTAAAACCGACCCTGCCAGCGAGGTACATAAAAAGTGCCGAGAGCGTGGATATTTTTCATTTAATTTGAGATTTATACGCTGTTTTCGCGCAATATGCTGAATGCAATTTTAAACTTACGCTTAATCAATACTCGTGAAAAATTTCTGGAATGAACGGTATGCATCGGAGCAATATGCCTACGGTGTTGAGCCTAATGTGTTTTTTAAAGAATGGATAGATAAACAGGAGCCGGGAACCATTTTATTCCCCGGAGAAGGAGAAGGACGAAATGCGGTGTATGCGGCCCGGAAAGGGTGGAATGTTTATGCTTTTGATTACAGCGAGTCAGGGAAAGACAAAGCATTGTCGCTGGCAGAAAAGCATGGTGTTTCCCTTAATTTTGAAGTGGCGGATGCATCGGAATATGAATCTTCTGTGAAATTTGACGCCATTGTTTTGATTTATGCCCATTTTCCTCCGCCGGTCCGGGAAGCCTTTCATAGGAAAGCTGTTAATTGGCTAAAATCAGGAGGGAATTTGGTGCTTGAAGCTTACAATAAGCAACAAATAAAAAATGGTACCGGTGGACCAAAGGCTCCGGAAATGTTATTGGATAATGCAACCATTGAGCACGAATTCAAGGGGTTAAAATTTTTGTCTCTGGAGAATGAGACACTGCATATGGAAGAAGGGCTTTATC
>QQUB01000721.1 GCA_008501835.1 Bacteroidota bacterium | reverse complement strand
AGTGACCTGCCCGGGGATGCCTTTGAAGTTCCTGAATCCAACATCATCACCCGCCCGTCCAAAATGAACGACGACGAGGATATTCCTTTTTAGAAAAGTTTAGCCTGATAAACTCTTTGCTAAAAACTTCTACATTCGAAATTCAGTATTCAATATTCTGCGGTTCTGCCAGCTTGGTGTTTTTTTAACCGCTAGGAGCGCAAAGAAGCGCTAATGACGCAACGTAAGTAATTTTTCTTCAGAAATATTTCCTGTAGGTGCTTAACTTATTGTTGTTTCGAAAAGATCTGTTTCTTTTTAAACCACAGGGAGCACTGAGTAGGCACAGAGGACACTGGGTGTTAGATCTTTTCTCTTATTTAATACCTATGTTTACCTGTCTCTAACTGCGGACTGAAGACTGAAGACTGCCGACTGAAAACTACTTCCTTCCCCGCATGAAAATAACCAATCCGGCCACCATCAAAGCAAGCCCGAAATAAATAAACATTCTTCCGAATCCACCACCTGATGATGAAACAGCGTCATTTCCGATAAAAACAAAACCGGTCCAGTAAGCAGGGGAGGCGTGAATGTCATCTGTTTTGTCCAGGAAGTCGGTTTTTGCCTTTCGTAGCGCTTCCGATTTACTGTTGCTGTTTTTTAAATTTCCATAAAAGTCGGTGAAGATCTGTGCTGTTTGTTGATTTTTCACCTTCCATAAACTAGCTACCAGGCTTGTAGCGCCGGCATAGGCAAATCCTCTGGCAAGGCTCATGACGCCTTCACCCTCTTCAAGTTTGCCGAGATTGGTTTCACAGGCACTTAATACGACCATTTGGGCAGATAGGTCCAAAGCGTAAATTTCTGAAAGCGGTAACTCCTGATCGTAAAAGAATACTCTGGGTTGCTGCCCGTCCGGGTTGGCTTCCGCGTGGGTGAATAAATGGATGATGTTACTTGCCGGAGCTTCTTTTTCAAAGGCATTTCTGGTTCCTGATTCGCCGGAAAGCTTTATAAGGTTCCTTTGTTTTCCAATATTTAGATCAGCATCGCTTAATGCAGGCAAGCCCATTTCATTGTTGGCAAAACCAGGAGCGACAAAAAGAAATGATTTTCCTTTCGCTATGGATTCTTTTTGTGCTTTCAGGACGCTTCCGGAATAGGCATAACTGATGTTTTGAGATTTGATGAGGTAATCCAGAGATTTGAAAAATGGATTTGGTTTGACATTGGAAACGAGTGCTTCAAAAGGAACAAATGCCAACAATCCATCCGGGATGATAATTACTTTAGCATAATCATCAACCTTGAGTTGTTTGTAAATCACCTGATAAACATCGATGGCAGCCAGTTGATACTTTTCAGCACTCATATTCCATCTGTTTTGAGCTGAAAACAAATCAAGGTAATTGTTAACCCTCACGTCTATGCCATTAAACATCGGGAATTCGAAAAGTTCAATTCCTTTGGCTTTATCAATTTTAAAAGCATACAATACCGTTTTGCCCCAATAGAATTCAATAAATACTTCTTCTGTAGTTGAAAGCAGAAATTCCTGAACATCGGACACGCTGATTACGCTTCCAGGTTGTTCATCCAATTGAGCATATTCAGGATGTCTTTTGGCAAGTTCCTGTTTTAGGGTTAACAATTGCTGGGATAAAAAGACCTTTTGTTCATTGAGTTCATCAAAGGTAGTATGTTGTGGATTGGTATTGAGCAAATCGCTTTCAATCGCAGCAAGTGCTTTTTCCGTTTCATGAATGGTTTTTTGTAGTTCGGAAGACCCGTTGAGTTGTTGAAGGGCCAGGTTTTCTCTGATGGATTCCCTTAGAACTGCAGCTTTACCCGCCTCTGCTATGCCAAATGCTTCAGCGATATAGATTTCATCCTTTGTTTTTTTGTAAATAAGAGCACATAAACCAATGGCTTTTTCCCTCCTGGATTGGTTTTGTTTTTGAAACTGGATTTTAGAGGTTGAGTGTTGTTGTGTATTTGATAACAATCTTTCTACTTCGAACCCCAGCTTTAAGTTATCAAGTGCAAGATGGAGGTTTTGAAGGTTTCCCATTTCATTGAAAAGCCTTTCATATGCAGAAGCCTTACCTTCCAGTGCCGTCAGGATGGAGTTTTCAGCGTATAGATCTTCGATATTCGGTAGTGTGGCAGAATTTGTTGTGTCGATGTTGTCAAGGACTGCGTTCAGGCTTTTTTGATAAAAATTGATTGCCGTTTGAGTCTCCTTTTTTTCATAGTACAGATTCCCCAGGCTAACATAGATCTTGGCTCTTTTTCTGCTTTTTGTTGAGGAGATTTTCTTTTCGAGTTCGAGGGCATTGTTCAACGCTTCTTTGGCTTGTTCGAATTGTCGATTTTGGACCTGTAATTGCCCCAAAATGTGATATGCGTCCATCAATACGCTTCTGGAACTATTATTACTTCTAGAGAGTTCGATGACTTTTTGGATATCCAAAAGTGCAGCCTGGTTTTGGCTGATGGCCATTTGGCTTCTGGCTTTGTTAAGTAATAAAATGGATTTGATATAGCCGGAAAGAAGGGCATTGTCTTCGTGAGCCGAAAAAAGGCCGATGGCCTCTTCATGTCGCCCTGTGGTGGCATAAAGAATTCCCAGGTCAATAGATGCTTGTGCAGCTTCGCCTTCTTTGCCGTTTTCTTCAAGAACGGATTGTGATAAGCGCAAAAGAGCCGCTGCATTTTCATAATTTTCAAGTCGGGTATAAATATTGGCGAGGGGTTTGTAGATGTACAATGACATCCATCTTCGGTCATATTCATAAGTGAGCGTATCCAACAGGCGGTAACCGGACAGGGCAGTTTCGTAAGCTATTTTGGCTTCCAGGATCCTGCTGGTTCTTTTGTGGGTGTTGCCGAGCATGGCATTGATATCTGCGAGGTATTCAACTTCTTCAGGAGCGTAATTGCGAAACGGGCCGGGAAACTTCTCCAGCGCAGAGTTATAGTATTTTCCAGCTGTTTTATAATCCTTTTTACCAAAAACGGACTGAAATTCATTTGAAGTGTAAATGTCGGCTGTCCCTTCAAAGGCCTCGAGAAAACCGAAGAAAGGATCACTATCTTCCCAAATGGCGGCAGCCTCAATGGTTTTTTGCAAGGCACTATCATGAGAACCGGCCAAAACAAATTCAGTCGCCTGATCCATCAGTTCAAAATATAAAGTTTCAGGATCTGTCTCATTTTGAGCGATCAAAAGGCTGGAAAAAGAAAGGAAAAAGAAAAACAGCGGGGTTCGCATTTTTCCATGAAAGGTACAGAAAATTTGGAGCTGGGCACA
>QQUB01000873.1 GCA_008501835.1 Bacteroidota bacterium | reverse complement strand
ATATACCAACTATTTCAACATACTTAAGAATATTCTTTACGCGGGAATGGTGGCCTTTTTGTTAGCACGGGAATGGATGCCATTAGGTGTAAACAAGAGTGTTTTTATCAACTTTATTTTTGTGGCTGGTGTATCAGGAATGTTAATTGGTTTTTTCTACATAGTCATAAATTCCTACGAAAAAATTCTGGGGTTTTTACTGCGATTCAAACTACTCTTTTTATTGGTCCCGACCATTCTAATTTACTTAGGATTCAAGATCATGCAAAACACAGGGCAGGAATTTATGCCGTCATTAGATGAGGGGTCTTTTCTATTGATGCCAACATCAATGCCACACTCAGGGATGCAAGAGAACCTAAAAAACGTTCGTCTTTTAGATATGGCAGTTACCGCTATTCCTGAGGTAGAATCAGTAGTTGGTAAATTAGGGCGGGTGGAAAGTCCTCTTGATCCTGCTCCAATTTCTATGTACGAAAATGTCATCTTGTATAAATCGGAATACAAAACCAATGTAGAGGGACATAGATTAAGGTTTAAAGTTGATAAAGACGGGGAGTTTGTCAGGGATGATAAAAATGAGTTGATTCCAGATAATGGGGGGCAGTACTATAGACAATGGCGAGACCATATAAAAAGTCCTAATGATATCTGGGATGAAATTGTAAAAGTTTCCAAATTACCGGGAGTAACATCTGCCCCAAAATTGCAACCCATCGAAACCCGACTGGTGATGCTTCAGACAGGAATGCGGGCACCTATGGGTATAAAGGTCTATGGATCAGAATTGAAAACAATAGAAGATTTTGGTATCAAATTGGAGAAATACCTCAAGGATGTGGATGGAGTTAAAGATGTTGCAGTTTTTGCTGACCGTATAGTTGGAAAACCATATGTAGAATTAGAAATAGATAGAAATGCTATCAGTCGCCATGGTTTAACCGTCAATCAGGTTCAGCAATATATCCAGGCAGCGGTAGGAGGGATGAAAATGACCGAAACTGTAGAGGGTAGAGAAAGGTATCCCGTTCGAATTAGATATCCACGGGAATTACGTGATGACCCTGATGCAATAAGCAAAGTTTTGTTACCATCAAAATCAGGTGGACAAATACAGCTCGGAGAATTGATCAAGACCAATTTTGTACAAGGCCCCCAATCCATAAAAAGTGAAGATGGCTTTTTGGTTGGTTATGTACTTTTCGATAAAGAACCCGGATATTCAGAAGTGGAGGTTGTAAATGCTGTACAGGATTATTTCACAGCTAATATTGAATCTGGAACATTGGAAGTACCTCCTGGAATCAGTTACAAATTTGCTGGAAATTTTGAGCAGCAGGTTAGGGCAAGTAAACGGTTGAGTATTGTTGTCCCTATCGCCTTACTTATCATCTTTTTAATTCTGTATTTTGAATTCAAATCAGTTCTGGTGACCTCTATGGTTTTTACTGGAGTATTTGTAGCCTTTGCAGGAGGGTTTATCATGATTTGGCTTTACGGGCAACCATGGTTTCTTGATTTTTCAGTTCTGGGAACTAATATGAGGGATTTACTAGGGGTTCATACATTGAACTTAAGTGTTGCTGTCTGGGTGGGCTTTTTGGCTCTTTTCGGTATTGCTACTGATGATGGAGTTCTTGTAGCTACTTTCCTGCGCGATAGTTTTAAAAGAAATAAACCTACTACAATTGAAGGAATTAGAGCTGCTGTTATTGAAGGAGGGAAAAGGCGTGTACGTCCGGCAATGATGACTTCTGCAACAACAATTTTAGCACTATTACCGGTTTTAGCCTCTTCAGGCCGTGGATCAGACATTATGATTCCAATGGCGATTCCCTCTTTCGGGGGAATGGTTTTGGCTGTGATCACGATGTTTGTTGTACCGGTATTGTATTCCCTTACGGAGGAAGTTAAGTTGAAAATATTTTCGAAAGGTTAAAACAAGAAGTAATTGATATGGAAAGTAGACGAAATAATTTCAATACTTCTTTAAGAAAAAGTAAAAATTCATGAAATATAATATGTTTCTATTTGTCTTAATATCTCTTTTTATTCCTCTAAAAATGAATGCACAATCTCTGCAGGAATTATTGAGTGTGGCAGAGATTAACAACTATGAGCTTCGGGCTCTTGAAGATGAATATTTAGCCGCTTTGGAAAAAGCACCTCAAGTCAGCCAATTACCTGATCCTGAGGCTAATTTAGGACTCTTTTTATTACCACCGGAAACTCGCTTAGGGCCACAAAGGGTTGCCATTGGAGCTTCACAAATATTCCCATGGAAAGGAACATTAGAAGCCCGAGAAGTTGTAGCACTTAGCAATGCCCAAGCGAAATATCAGCGAATTGCAGCAACAAGGCTGAATCTATTCTATCAGGTCAAGGTAGCTTATTTCCAATTGTATGAGCTGGAAGAAAGCATGGAGATAATTCAAGACAACATTCAGGTATTCAAAGCTTTGGAATCCCTTACGCTTGTAAGGACTAAAAGTGGAAAGGGTAATTTATCAGATGTACTTCGAGTACAAATAAAACTTCAAGAGTTGGATCAGCAATTGAAAATTATTGATAATCAAAAAACAAAAGCACTTGCCGCACTAAACCAGGTACTCGGTAGGCCCGTAGATGAAAGCGTTCAGATAGTAGGTGAATTTTCAAGAGCTGAAATGTTGTTTGATAAAGACAACTTAGCGGATAATATCAGGCAAAATCATCCCATCGTAAAGATGTTTTCCATTCAGCAGGAAAGTGCTCAGAATGAAATTGAACTGAATACTTTGAATGGAAAACCATCTTTTGGGGTAGGTATGGATTACATCATGGTAGGGAAGCGTAGTGATGCCTTTCCAGAAAGAAATGGGAGAGATATTTTGATTCCAAAAGTTAAAGTCAAAATACCATTGTATCGTAAAAAGTATACGGCAAAAGCTCAGGAAGAAAAATTAAAAATCGCGGCGCTTGAAAATCGTAAAGAAGATGTGCAGTTGAAGTTTTTATCCAGTATTGAAAAAGCTTATGCAGACTATGAAGATGCTGTTTTAAAACTGGAATTATATCAAAAACAAATAGTTACGACAAAAACTGCCATTAATATTTTGCAGGAAACTTATAGTAACTCCGGAAGTAGTTTCGATGAATTGCTTCAACTGGAAAGTGATTTATTCAATTACGATTTGAAAATCCTGAATGCCATTATGCAAAGCCATATCGCCAAGGTTGCTGTTGAAAGATACATTTTGTAACCAAGTTGGCAATCAATAATTAACATTAAAATTTAACCCTACTAATAATAATTGTAG
>QQUB01000744.1 GCA_008501835.1 Bacteroidota bacterium | reverse complement strand
GGCACAAAGTGTCGGGGGATAAAATGGAAGGATGAATAACTGATTTCATTTATCCAACTATCCAATTTTCCGCTACCGATTGCAATACTGTTTAGGATAAGCAATTGATTTTCAATAAATAAAAGTTTAAACGTGCTCTAAGTTGATTACTATGAATTGTAAAAATTCACTACTTTCATTTTTTTTGCTCAGGTTGAAACCTGAACTCCGTTAGGGTTGCATAAAGGAGGCAGGATCAACGTACTCACCGTTTTTGATCACTTCATAATGCAAATGAGGTGCTGTAGAGGCACCGGTATTTCCAACAGCACCAATGACATCCCCCTTTTCTACCTGCTGGCCGACTTTCACATCAATTTTAGACATGTGACAATAGGCAGACTCATATTCCTCATCGTGTTTGATAACAACCTTCAAACCATTGAGCCCATCTTCTTTGGCAAAGACAATCTCTCCTCCGCTGGTGGCTAAAATAGCTGTTCCTGTCGGGGCTTTGATATCAATGCCGCGATGCAGTTTTTTCTCTTTGGTCAAAGGGTGCATTCGAATTCCATAATCACTGGTGACTTTAAAATCCCCTCTCAGGGGCGCAATACTAGGTGGATCATTTTGCACTGCCTGAGAGACGGAAATGCTGAAAATCAAAACAAGTAATGTAAGAACGGGTAATTTCTTCATGATAAAATATTTGTTTTTGATAGATAATAAAGTTTGTTGTTCTATGACTTCAAATTCACCGGCACCAAAGCGGTTAAAGGCGTTTTCCATAGCTTCCTGGAAAACGAAGCCTTCCTCCATAAATTCTTCCACGGCAGTGCATAGGTGATCCAAGAGTTCTTCCTGTAATGGCTCATACTTCAATTGGCTTTCCTCCAGCCTGAGTTGCACGAGGATGGTTTGATTATCTGATAACGGAATCATCTTTTGTCAATTTTTAGGCATTGCTTTAAAGCATGATGTAAAACTTAATTGGATACTTTTGAAAATTGTACAACTCTATTCCAAATTCAGTGGGAAAAGTGGATGAAATGGAAAAATGGATTGATGAGAAAGGATATTCTATTCCAATAATCCAATTGTTCCAGTTATCCATTTTTACTTCAAAATAATTCATACAAATAAGTTGGTCAATTCCAATGATTTAAAATCAAAACATACATCATACAATACTTTTGGCAGGGTTGATTTTTTTAGGATTTAAGATCAATTGCATCATCTGCACAAATTCCTGGAATTCCCGGACTTTGTCAGCTGAGGCCTCACTTCCGGAAGGAGTAAGGGAATAATACTTACGGACACGCTTACCGATGCTCTCCTTTTCTGTCACCAGCAGACCATCCTTTTCAAGTTTATGTAAGGTTGGGTACAAAGCCCCTTCCGTTAATTCCAGTTCACCATCGGTAAGCTGCCTGACGTGTCGGGTGATTTCATAACCGTACATACGGCCGTTTTCCGCCAGCAGCTTTAATACGATGGTTTTTAATGTTCCTTTTACGAGTTCTTTTGAATACATAAGACAAAGATACATAATTTTTTTAGGTATTGTAATTTTTGACAAAAAAATACCGCGAATGGGTGAATTTTAACATTTCCCATTCGCGGCATTATTAGTACCAGTACCAGTTACCGAGGTAAGTCTTTAAATGGGCCTGGGTTTTGAGTATTCAGATAAGTCTTTATTTCGAAGAAAGTAAAACTCATAAATAACAAAACTTTCAAATGGCACTGCTAACTACTAACTGCTACTGGTACTGCTAACTGGTACTGGTACTGGTACTGCTAACTGGTACTGGTACTACTAACTGGTACTGTCAACTGGTACTGGTACTGGTACTCCCTGCATTCCCTAAGGTTTCTCCTGTTTTCCAATAGAAATCATATTGGCAAACAAACGGAAGGCTCCCGGAACTCCCGCCGGCAATTCCCGGAAAAAGGATAAACCTGTGTAGATGTAATACCCTTCTCCATATTTGGCTACGAGCAATCCGCCGTCTTTAGGATCTTCCCCTGGATCATTAGAGGATAGAATAGCGGTGTAATGATCATCCCACTCATTCGGATAATATAATCCATGTTCCTGTACCCAGCCTTTAAAATCATCTTTACTCAATCTGTTAGGAAAGTTCAGCACCTGATGTTCCGGTGCGAGGAAACGCATTTCAGATTCTTCAACAGTTACTCGATCACGAGACAATTTAAAAGGGTAAGGTCCGATCTCCTCAGAGGGCACTTTCGGTCTTCTGCTGGTATTGTACTGCACGATCAAAGTACCTCCTTTGTTTACGTATTCCAGCAATTTTGGGTTCTGGAACTTTATTCTTTCATTGGTATTGTAAGCCCGGATCCCCACAATAACGGCATCAAATTTACTCAGGTTTTCAACAGTGACCTCCCCATCCTCGAGCATAGTCACATTATAACCGATTTGACGGAGGGCCGTAGGGACCTTATCTCCGGCTCCCATGATGTAGGCCACATTATCTCCTTCTTTTCTCAAATCGATTCGAACCGCCTTGGCACTGGCATCACGATAAATCGTTTGTTTTGGAATATGATCGTAGTCAATAGTTATAACTTCGTCAGTATAAACCTCTTCACCGATGCGCACCATGGGTAAAATAAAATTCTCATCCTGTTCCTTTGGAGGAGTGACGGTAAAGGTATAGGTTTGCTCTTCTCCTTTTTGTGCAAGATTCACCGGAAAATTGGCAGGTTCCACTGTCCATTTTTCACCATAACACAATTCAACGGTACCTTCCACATTATTTTTTCCGGCTTTGACAGTTACCTGAACTTTCTGAGGCTCATCGGAAGCAAACAAATACACTTCATCGCTCAATCCCGCAGCTACAGGTTGGCTTATCTCAAATGGATTGAAAACTTCACCATCCACAGGGTCTCTGAATTTGTGAACGATGGTTTCTTCGAATGGAATCGAAACACCTTGAATACTCAATACATATTTGACCTTGAACTCTCTAGGCGTTTCCGGCAATCCACGTAGCTTCTGATCAGCAACTTTGAACCGTCCGAGGGTTCCTTTCTCATTTAACCAATACGGATTGGACAATGGCATGTCAACTGGTAAAGTAATGGTCTTTTCCAGTTTGTTTTCCTGATTGTAGCCGAGTTGAATACCAGCTTCGACAGTTTCATCCACCGGGAGGATCTCCACAGTTTTTAATTCCACCTCCAGAGGGGATCTATTCGTGAACTCCATACTGATAATAACTTCCTGGCCGGGTGTAGCAGAGGCCTCATTCGCAACGGCTTCCACATAAAGTGCCAAACAAGCTTTAATCA
>QQUB01000789.1 GCA_008501835.1 Bacteroidota bacterium | reverse complement strand
CCACCCACACAATGCTTGGGCAAACAAGAGAGATTGAATTGATCCAGGTCCTGGACTCTGTTATTGCTAAATCTAAAGAGATTTCCTACTATTCCAAATCTGTAGATTGGGATTCGCTGAGTAATAAAATGTATGAGGCTGCAAAGGGTGCTCAAGAGATAGATGACCTGAAACCTGCATTTGAAATTTTATTGAACGGCCTAAGGGATCATCATGGACACATCAGAAGCACAGCTGATTACTCCATCATTGCCAATTTCACAGACCATAAGCACTCCAGAAATAAAGATAACCGGACATATGATCCAGAAATTTGGAAAATTGTAAATGATATAGATTCCAGATATGAATACGCTCAATTACCCGACAAAATCGGTTATCTGAAAATTGTCGGGGTGGGTCCAAATGTTGATGGACAAAAAGAAGCCGAAAGAATCAGAAATTCAATAATTGAACTTCATAAGGATAAGGTGAAAAAGTGGATTATAGACTTGCGGTATAATGGTGGTGGAAATATCAATGTTATGTTAGCTGGAATCGCTCCACTGCTGGATACTAAAACTATCGTCACCATTCAGGGTGAAAATAAAAATACCATTGCATCAGCAGAAATCAGGAAAAACAATTTTTGGTACAGGGGAAGCAATGTTTTTCCATTAGATAAAAAACCGAAAATTCGAAATCCAAAAATTGCTGTTTTGACCAGTAGGTGGACAACAAGTTCAGGAGAATTTGTGGCCGTTGCATTCAAAGGACAAAAAAATACCAGGTTTTTTGGAGAGGCCACCGACGGTAAAACAACCGAAAACAGCTGGGAAATAATCAATAATGAAATTGCTTTAATAATAAGTACCGGTGTCTATTGTGACAGAAACGGAAATGCTTTTACTGTTAATGTAAAACCTGATCAGGCAATCCCTTTTGAAGTGGAAGAAAACAGGGAAAAAGACAAAGGTATCATTGAAGCGATCAATTGGTTGAATAAGTAAAATGTGAGTCTGAGAGCAGAACTACTTTAAATCAAATGTTTTCCTGAAACGAAACGATGGTACTATACCGCAGATGACCCATCCCGTACTTGAAAGGTCAGAAGGACCACTAAGAAGCGTTGAGGGCCGCGGAGTATTATTTTTCTCAGCGGAACTCTGCAAGATCTCTGCGAAACTCAGCGTAACAACTCTCTGCGCCTCCATGATCGGATAAAGTCATTTGATCAAAACTAATTGTGTCCTCCAATTTAGTTAATAACACTCTATCGTAAATCATATTTCCCATTCGGTCACCACATTTCAAATATGCACCGTTAACATACAACAACTGTAGCCTGTAATCATCATTTCGCCCGGTTGATCTCCTCAATCAAATTAGCTACCAGGGCCGTCCACCCTGTCTGGTGGGAAGCCCCTACCCCACGGCCATTATTTCCATCAAAATATTCGAAAAACAGGATGAGATCTTTAAAATGTTCGTCGGCATATTTTTGTTGGTGCAGTGCATTAACAGGTCTGTTGCCATCTTTATCCTTTTCAAAAATGGCAATAAGCCGCTCACTTATCTCAAATCCGATTTCCTTCATATTCAGGTAGTTGTCACTTCCTGATGGAAATGGATATTTAAGATCGTCTTCAAAGTAGTTGTGATATTCTTTGAAAGTACTGATAAACAAATAATTCATAGGCAGCCAGATCGGTCCCCGCCAGTTGGAGTTGCCTCCGAAAAGATGTGTTCGGGATTCAGCTGGTTCATAACCAATACCGTAGGTTTTACCATCTATTTCAATGGTATAGGGATTTTGATGCATCTTGGACAAAGAGCGAATACCATGTTCTCCCAAAAATTCCGGTTCACTTAAGATAGTATCCATCAAAATATCCAGGCGTTTCCTGGGCACAAGTGAAAGTAAAACATCTTTATCACCGGCATATTCTTCGATAACCTGATACTTGGCATTCTCCATCCGGTATTTTCGGAACCATTCCATACTTCTGCGGAAATTGGGCAGCTTGTCCAGGGTTGTCTTTCTGATGTTGAGCACAGCTGCCAGCGATAATAGGCCTGAAATAGAGCGGACCTTAATAGGTATATGCTGTCCGTTAGGTAAGATCAGCGTATCATAGAAAAACCCTTCCTGCTCATCCCAGGAACCCGGTTCATCTTCTTTCAGTTTATTCAATGCTTCCGCAATAAAAACAAAATGCCCAAAATATTTGATGGCCATATCCTCAAAAGTCTCATCCTCAATCGCTATTTCCAAGGCTATTTCCAGCATATTCAGACAATACAATGCCATCCAGGAAGTGCCATCCACCTGCTCCAGGGTCCCGCCTCCGGGAACGGCATTACTCCTGTCGAACACTCCGATATTATCCAAACCTAAAAACCCTCCTTCAAAAATATTTTTATTGGATGAATCCACCCGGTTGACCCACCAGGTAAAATTAAGCGCCAATTTGTGGAATATGCGCTTCAGGAATTTAAGATCACCTTTTCCGGTGGTCCGTTGTTCGATCTGATAGACCTGAATGGCCGCCCATGCCTGAACGGGAGGGTTTACATCACTAAAATTCCATTCGTAGGCAGGAATCTGGCCATTGGGTGCCATAAACCATTCCTTGGTAAACAGCAACAATTGATGCTTGGCAAAATCAGGATCGATCATCGCAAATGTAACACAATGAAAAGCCGAATCCCATGCGGCGAACCAGGGGTATTCCCAGGCATCAGGCATGGAAAGGATGTCGTGTGTTCGCAAGGTTTTCCATTGGCTGTTTCGTTTGTGGGATCGTTTTGTGGGAAGTACTTCTTTCGAATCCCCTTTTAACCATTTCTCAACATCGTAATTGTAGTATTGCTTTGTCCACAGCAGTCCGGCAAAGGCCTGTTTTTGTATCTCTCGCTGGGATTCGGTAGACTTGTTGGTTACCTCATCAAAAAACTCCTGTGATTCTTTTTGCCTTTTAATAAAAACAGCGTCAAAATTTTCATCAAATGGTGCAGAGGGGGTTGCTTTTGTTAGTCTTAATTTAATGACTTTTGTCTCCCCGGCTCTAAGGTCCAATTCATAAAGGGGAGCAAATTTTGTTCCTGTCTCCTTCTCCTCCGCCAGGGAGTAATTATTTTTAATAACAGCATTATGGAAAAGATCTTTTTTATACGGATGATCATTTTTGTCACCAAAAACCTTTTCACGATTCGTTTCGTTTTCGGTAAACAAAAGTTTTGAGGGTTGCTCAAAATAAAGATGGTAATCACCGACAAACCGATGTTTTATAGAAACGTAGGATTCTCCGGCCTCCTCTCCTTTTTTAATGACAGGTTTTTCTTTAATCCCCCCGTAACTCCATAAATTACGTATCCATAAGGTTGGCAGCAGAAAAACGGGAGCAGTTTCAGGTCCTCTGTTGCTGATCGAAATTTTTATCAATAAGTCTTCTCCCTCAACCTTGGCATACTCTGTGAAAACGTCAAAGTATTCATTGTTGTCGAAAATACCCGTATCGAGCAATTCATACTCCAGTTCATGTTTTCCTCTTTTTTTGTTTTCCTCCACAAGTTTCGCATAAGGAAACTCTTTCTGGGGATATTTGTACAAGTGTTTCATGTACGAATGCGAAGGGGTATTCTCCAGGTAGTAATACAGCTCCTTTACATCTTCGCCATGATTCCCCCTCGGCCCTGAAAGTCCGAACAAACGCTCTTTTAAAATAGGATCTTTTCCGTTCCAAAGCGTTACCCCAAAACAGATATTACAATATCGATCGGAGATTCCTGCTATACCATCCTCCCCCCAACGATAGGCTCTGCTTCTGGAATGGTCGTGTGGCAAATAATTCCATGCATCCCCATTTGCACTATAATCCTCCCGTACCGTACCCCATTGCCGCTCGCTCAAATAGGGGCCCCATTTGAGCCAGTCTTTTTGTCTGGAATAATGTTCCTTGAGTCTCTGCCTTTCTTGTTTTTCCCTCATACCAACAAAATAAGACCTTGTCTAAAATTTTAATCAGCTAACTTTTGTGATTGACAAATTTCGCCGAAAGTTTAGATAGTTGGAAGACCGGACAATTGCATGAGATGAATCTGTTCACAGCCATCCATTCTTCCATTTTCCCTTCATTTGAGCATTAAAAAAACATTCTGATTAAAACCTCTCTTTCTGCGGACCAGGCCGGTTTTAATAATCCTCAAATCCTAAAAACCACAAAGATGCCAAAATTCCACAATCCACAGGCAAAAAAATCAGCGTCGGATGATGTTTGGTACAGGGATCCCAGTTGTGATTTTCTGGCAGGTTAGAGATAAAGGGCCGGTAAACAACAATAAACTTGCGGCTTTTTTGTCTTATTGAAGGGTTATGGGTTATTTTTATACGGATAAATACGTGTTCTCGACAATAATGACAAATATGAAGTTATCATTAAAACTCATTCTGCTATTATTAATAACAATTAATGGAGTGTCCTTTTCTCAGGAATTGGTCCTGCAAAGTGTAGTAGCATCTATTTCATCAGAAAACCCGGAAAGCTCTTTTGAAGATATTATGTTTCTCGAAGAAGAATTTAAAAATAAAAAAGTAATCAGTATCGGTGAATCCACTCACGGCACCCATGAATTTGCTTTAATGAGACATAAAATATTTAAATACTTAGTTCAAACTCATGGGTTCAATACAATCTTTTTAGAAGATGAATACAGCAGATGCCTGTTAATTGATGAATATATCAAAGGTAGAGCAAAAGGTAACGGTAAAGAGATCATACAAAATTTCAGAAACTGGACCTGGTTTACAGAAGAGATGCTCAATCTAATCGAATGGATGAGATGGTACAATCAGCAACATCCCGACGATCAACTAAATTTTATAGGTGTTGACATGCAGGATGGTAATCATATGATTCAAGAGATAAACAGGTTACTTTCTTCCTATAATTCTGATATTATCATTGAATTGCCTGAACAATTGAGGGATAAAGTTCACGAAAAGTGGTCTACATCAGAGGTTAAGGATTTTGATAATACTGTTGTAAAAAAATTGAATGTTTTAATGGAATCCATCAAGTTTAGTGAAGAAGACCGAAATGTGATTTTGAGGTTAGCAATGCATTTGGAACAGTATAAAATTGATCATGCTGAATTTGGAAATGGGAATACAGCTTATCGGGATTTTTGCATGGGAGAAAATATTATATATGCAATGAAAAATAATACTAAACTAAAAGGATTGTTCATTGCACATAATGCACACATTGCGAAAGTTTACGAAAAGAAAAAAAGTATTAAAAAAAGCTACGGTTTTGCTGGTGGAGTGCTGGATGCTCATTTTGGAGATAAGCATTTAGCGATTGCTCAAGAGTTTGACGAAGGTAGTTTCAATGCCTATTATACAAAGAAAAAAGAACCCGTACACCAGGAAGACTTTGAATTAATGGAAATCACCATTGAAAAAAGCATAGATAATTCCATTGCTTCTGAGTTTAGAAATACAGATTGTTCCATTTGTTACATCCCAATGAAAAAAGTAGCGAATATTAGATCTTCAAAAAATTATACAGGATATAAAAAGGCTTTTCATCATCATACAATTGGAGGAAGATTCTTTCCTGCCAAAGATAACGAGCAACAAACCCTTGAGTATATTCAGTCTTTTGATGAAACCTTTGATGCTTTTATTCTATTTAAAAAATCAACTGCATCTAACTTAATAAGAGAATAGATTACTGTTGAGAACAAAGTGCAAAACGGCTATATCCTTTACACAGACGGTTACCTGCTAATGAAGGAATTCATTTCACACCAATAACACAAGAAACAATTGGATCAAGAACCAGCTAAAATATCGAATCCTGAAAATTTTGAAAAAAAGAATAATTCTTTGATTGAAGAATACGGGAAACTGCTTTGGACCACCAGAGTATTATCAGACCTATCGATGAGAAGCTTATTCATGGGAGGCCCCTTCACTATTTGGGAAAAGAATAAAGCCATAAAAAAAGTTAATATCAGCCTGGAAAAAATTCAAGACCTGGAGAAGGAGCTTTTCAACGAAGAAGCGAAAAAATATGACTATATAAAATATCAGTTTAAAAATCCATGGCTGGAAATTTTTGGAGGTTTACTTCCCAGAATGCTGGCGAAAACATCTTTAAAAGTTGATATTGATGTATTGCGGTTAAAAATAATGAAACGTCACCGGGAATTAATCGACATCAGAAAGATGAGAAGAAAAAAAATTCATTGACTTAAATAAACTTTGAAAAATGCGTACTTTTTTTTTCAACCATATAGCACTTTCCGTAAAAGATGTTGACGAATCTATTGAGTTTTATCAAAAGGTCCTTCAACTCAAGGAAATTGAGAATACTGCTTCTGATTCTAAAACCAGATGGTTATCAATTGGAGAGGGTAAACAGCTTCATCTGATTCCCCGTCCAAATTCTGAAATAAAAACCGACAAGGCAGTTCATTTTGCTTTAGCAACGACCGACCTAAGTTCATTTGTAATGTTTCTGGAGCAACTAAATATTCCTTACTCAGACTGGCTGGGTACACCTAACAAAGACTACATACGAAAAGATGGAATTAGACAGGTTTATTTTCAAGACCCCAATGGATATTGGATTGAAATAAATGATGATATCCGATAACGGAAATATTGGATAAAGGACTTATCTTAAGAGGAGGGCTGACTATCAAATTAGGAAATAAAAACCAGTAAAGAACAATATGTATGATAGACTTACCTCCCATTGGGTCAGCACAACACAGACCATTACCAGCAATAGGAAGCAAAATTTTAACAAAAAATGAACACACAAAAAATACTAATAGTATCGGGGATTGTAATACTGATAGCTATTGGATGCTTATATGCTTATCTTAATGCACTTGGTGCTTCGTGGGCACTTAATAAGCCTGACAAAAGGCCTTTTTTTGTAACTACTAAACAAATAGTCGTTAAAAATATTCTGTTACCGGAAGGCACCAAAATCATATATAAAAATCAATACTTTTGGAAAAAACATGAGCAAAATAAACCACTCAATCCGAAAGATATTATTGAGATCTCCTTTATGGAAGGAACAACAATAAACTGGGGAGGAGTGCCAATTACATCCATTGTCAGGTTTTATAATTCAGAAATGAAAGGCTTTAGTGTTTATGCTGATTTCGAAAAACTCAATAAAAGAACCCGGTTTGCTGATCTTTGGGAAAGTTGTCATGATAATTTGGGTATAACCGTAGAGGATACAGAAGATTGGTCATTTAATAAAAAGAACATTTTGAACGTGGAATCCTGTGGTGTGAATTACCAAAGGTATTTTGAGGAAGATGAAGATCAACAAAGGTTTCTTGATGATTTGTACAAAGAATTGATGACAATTAATGAATAATAAATACTAACAGGCAACAAAGTATAAGTACAGTAAACAATACACAAATGAATAAAATCATAGTTCTATTCTGCCTATTGGCCATTGGATTTATGTCTTGTGACAATTCTGAAAAGAAAGTTGACCAATTGGCCATTGCTAATGATTACTACAAAGCGCTTGACAATTCTGATGATTCCTTAATGACACAATTATTGACCGACAGTCTTTTGACAAAAGAAACTGAATATGACTATGAACAGACCTTTAAGCTGAAGGAATATATTGAATGGATGAAATGGGATGCAGTATTTGACCCTAATTATGAAATTCTTCAAATTTTCCAGGAGGGTGAAGTTGTCAAAGCGAAGATTTCAAAAATCGACAAAAGAATATTGTTTCTTCATGAAGAGCCCATTGTTACCAACCAGATCCTTCGATTTAATAATGACAAAATAGTCAGCATTGAAACCACCAAATACGTGTTTTTTAATGATTCATTATTTATAAAAAACAGAGATACCCTTGTAAGTTGGGTCGAT
This sequence comes from Bacteroidota bacterium, assembly GCA_008501835.1. Lineage (GTDB taxonomy): Bacteria > Bacteroidota > Bacteroidia > Chitinophagales > Saprospiraceae > BCD1. The sequence goes on along the minus strand of QQUB01000789.1, from coordinate 4,990 downwards.
AAAAACCACCCGGAGCTGAATGGTTTTTTACACGACCAAACAGAGGCCGGCGGAATGAAATACCTGAAAGCAATCGAACTATATAAAAGCAATAATCAACACAAATGAAAAACACAAACTGGAGAAAATTAGGCTTTGAATTCCTGTCCATATTCATCGCTGTCATCTCGGCCTTTGCGCTCAACAACTGGAATGAAAACCGTAGGGATAATGAAGCGGCAGATAAGATATTAGCGGAAATCTCGAACGGATTAGAAAAAGATATTGAGGATATAAGAATCAATAAAAAAGGGCATGAGGATGGGGTTGCCGCATGTAATTTTTGGCGGGACGTGCTGGAGGAACGAGCGATGAATTTGGATACTATGCCTATGCATTATTTTAATTTAACGAGAGATTTCATCTCTATTCAAAACATCTCCGGTTACGAAACTTTGAAGTCCAGAGGCTTAGAATTGATCGAGGATGATTCCTTGAGGTTTGAAATAATAACCTTGTACGAATACGACTATAACATCCTGAAAAAATTCGAAGAGGAATACAATGAGATGCAATACCAGGATAACTACTTCGAAGAAATAAATAATATGGTTGCCCCAAATTTCGAATATGATACCTTTGGAAATATCACCGGGATAAAACTGCCGCTTAATATTAGCGAAGCAGAAAAAAACATTCTAATGAGTTATCTGTGGAAGATTCAGATGAACAGGCATTTCATTCTTGGATATTATACCCAAACAGAAGAAAAGCTGATTCAGCTCAGGGAAAAAATCGAGAAGGAAATCAAATGATAAGTAACAAAGCTGAAGCTGGGTAATCCCTGATATAATGGTAAGATCCAAGTCGTTGCCAAAAAGTATCAGGGCAGAACTGGTTTCAAGTTGTTAAATTTAAACCTTCCGACCACAGGTACGGAATGTCACTTTCTTCCATCTGTGTTCACTGTGCCTTCCCTGTGATCCCCGTGGTTAAATAATTTGTGATAGTATAACTTTTCATTAAAATTAGTTTTGTCCGCCTACTTAAATAAAACTGCATGAAAACATTTTTGAAATGGACAAGAAGAGCAGCGGTTATGTTCGGGTTGATATATATTACCCTATCCATAACAGGTCAAGCTGATACTGAAATTTGGGAGTCGATCCTGGTTCTTTTAACTTGTTCAATAATTCTTGGAGGTTTCTTTTACCTGATTGAGGATAAATGGTTCCCTATTCGTAAAAAAAAGATGCTCAAAAAGGTAGTACAAATTTTCCAGGCTGAACCTTTATCGGAATCACAAGCCAAATTTAAAGCTGGAAAGTATGATGTTATTATTGATATTACCTTTGTCCTCAGATTATCTCAATATGCTCCTAATGGGGAAGTAATAACTTTCCATGTACCAAGAAATCAATTAAACGACAAAAAGCTCGCTCGTCCCTTAAGCAAGATTGAAGAACAGCTCAATAATAAACCAACTTATAGAATTTACCGGACGAATGGAATGGGATTGAAACTTGCCAAACGCAGAATTGAGAAAAGATTAACATAAAACTGTTGGCAACAAAGAGGGATGATGATCATGCTCTACCGAAAGCACAACACTTATTACGCTGAATCAGCTCGGGATGTTTGCCATCATAAGAAAAAATAAAAAATGGAATACCAGGAAGCAAAATACATAATCGACCATTTTCCAAGGCTAATGACAGAATTGGAAAGAAAAGGCTTGAGACAGTTTTTTCTTTCAAGTAAATTAGGAAATCCTGACCGGTATGCACACAAAAAGCAATTCGAAAGGCGAAAAGAAATGTTAATAGAAAAATTTGGATACGAAGAGGACTCTGAATTCCTGAAAATGTTTGAAAATGGATATGAAACTTTTGTTATCAAAACTGCAGAAAGAATCAGTAAAGATTCACCGGAAGAGTTTAAGTTGAATAAATGTCCAAATTGTGATTTTTTAACAAGAACACCCTATGCCAAGCAATGCAGGAAATGTAGCCATAATTGGCATGATGAAGTTGGGGCAGAGATCCAATTCGATTCAAGTTTTAGAATAAAAGGAATACCATATTTTTGGATAGTTGGTGAATTAGTAAAAGGCCATTTTGAAACAGGTTATCGGGTAGACCTGACAAATTTTCAAATGAACATAATTGCTGAAATTAAACGAATTGAATTTTGTTTAAAAACAGTAGACGGAGTAAAAAAAGATTTGCCAAGTTTAGGTATTGAAGTTGATAACGAACAAGAGCAATTGATAAAAAGGTACTTAACCAAATCAGCAAAAACAGTAATGATTTTAAAAGAAAAAGAACACGGTAGCTAACATGGTGTATGACGTTTATTACCAGCAAAAGCTGGCTTTAGTACATTTACCCGACGTTCTGCTCAATCAATGAATGATGCCAATCTACAAGTTACTTATTGCTTTAATAATTCTAACAACAGTAAGCTGCAGAAAAATACACCCTATTGAAAAATTTTGCGGTTTACCTGTTACCCGGTGTTCCGGAGATAGGCTTTATGATAATTTTGATAATTTGCCTCCGGAAATAAAAAATAGTGCAACTGAAGAACTTTTATTATTAATTCCTCAGGATGCCCTCGACAAAGAAATCAAATTTGTTGAATGTTTATTTATTGATTCTTGTTCATACACCAGGGAATACGAATGGGAAGTTCCACAATATTATTTAAATTTTGAATGGCTTTTACCCGAGGATGCTTTGATTTCCAAATATTGCTTCTCTCTTATTCTAAACAGCAAAGGAGAATTGTTACACCCTGTTGAGTTACCTAATTGCATTGATAATAATGAAAATTCAGAAGTAATTTCGATTAAGGATTTCAAAAGAGTTTGGACAAAGGCAATGAATAAAGGTTATCATTCCTACGAGGTAAGTTATGATACTTTAAACCAGATTTTGATAATAGATTTGGTGAAGTATAAAGATTTGGGTGATTCGGATATTCTTACTCATGAAAATGTAATAAAAATAAATGCACACAGCGGAACAGTTATGTCCGAATAATACCCGTACCACCATCTAAACCTTAACAACAAACAGAAAAAATGAAGCAGAAACAATTAGCAGAATTAACAGACGAAGAATTGTTACAGGAAGCAAAAAACCTTAAACCCACTAATGTTTACGATGCCGTGATCTTTGGTTTTCTGATCGGGGTAGCCATTTACAGCTCCGTTAAAAATGGTTTGGGTTGGTTAACTTTTCTTCCGTTGATCTATCTTCCCATTGCCGCTAAGAATAAAACCAAAATTAAAGAGGTGAATAAACTTTTGAAAGAGAGAAATTTGAATTAGCCTGATTCGGAATTTTGGCAGAAAAAAATTCCGATAAAAAGGAAAAGCAAAATTATCTTTAATCAAATCAATTCTCGAAATCATGAAACTGGTATTAAAATTGGTATTCCTGTTGTTATTAAATTATGGCTACGGTCAGGTTGTACTCGATGCGGACGGACCGGGAAACACCTATGAATTGATCACTTCCGTATTGGCACCCGGGTATAATCCGATTGAGACTCCGGATTGCAGTCATCCGGAATTCGGGGATCATATTGATGAGATTTTTGATGAAGAATTAAATGCCCATGTGTTTCGGTTCCATATCCATGTCACGCCTGACAATGACCGCTGCATCAATTTTGACCGGCAACGGAATGAAATAAAATCCTATAGCCAATCTCCGGACAACTTATTGGGCATAGAAAACGAGACCGTTCAGTATAAATGGAAATTCAAATTAGCATCCGGTTTTCAATCTTCCCCGAACTTTACCCATATTCATCAACTGAAATCGGTGGGTGGGTCCCTGGAAAGCATGCCCATGTACACCTTAACCACCCGCAAAGGCAATCCTGACCGGCTCGAATTACGGTATGCGGAAACCAGTTCTCAAATCACCTTATCCCAAACAGACCTGGCTCCCCTGATCGGGACCTGGCTGGAAGTAACGGAAACCATTACTTACAGCACTGACGGCACTTACGAAATCACCATAAAAAGAGTGAGCGATGAAGAAACCTTGTTCAGCTATTCCAATAATTCCATTATCAATTGGCGGCCGGGAGCTGAGTTTGTTAGGCCGAAGTGGGGAATTTACAGAAGTCTGCTCAATGATCAGGATCTTCGGGATGAGGAGGTTCTTTTCGCCAATTTCAGTGTTGAAGAAATAGATTTATCCTCCGCAGAAAACCCGGCAATTAATGAGATTAGTATTGCTACTTTAGCAGATAACAGGCTTTATATTAAAAACATACCCGGCGAAATAACTTCGATTCAGATTTTCAGTATTGATGGGAGAAAAATGATGGAAGAAAAGATTGGTTCAACATCAGAAGTTAACCTTGACGTTTCCTCATTTCCTAAAGGAATATATATGATTAATTTTCAAGGCAATCATGTTAATCTGGCAAAAATCATTACGGTCCAATAGTGAAGAGTTGCGAGATACTCAAAATGAAATATAAAGGATCATTGAGCAATGAACTATGTGAATTGATCAGTGAGCCGGATTTCCGGATAGAATTCCTTTGGACAGCCTCAAAAACAACCCGTATTTGCCGAATTCATTCGGCAAGTCGCACCGAATGAATCTTGCCTGGCGAGGAAGACAGGTTTGGTGGGTACGAAATTAACAAAATAAAACCATCGTGACTGAAAAAGAAAAAATGCTGAATGGTGACTTCTACGATTCCAGAGATCCGGAATTAATTGAAATGTATCATAAGGCACGTAAACTGCTCCAAAGATATAATAATCTCGACTCGGAACTATTAAAAGAGCGCGACGATATTTTATCGGAGCTCTTTGCCCACAAAGGAGCCGGCGTCTGGATTGAAACACCATTCTTTTGCGATTACGGAGAAAACATTTCCATAGGGGAAAATACATTTGTCAATGCGAATTGCATGTTCATAGACAACAAAAAAATATCAATTGGGAAAAATGGCCTGATTGCTCCTTATGTCCAGATTT
>QQUB01000470.1 GCA_008501835.1 Bacteroidota bacterium | reverse complement strand
TTCAGCAAGGGTGATAGACATTACCCCTTGTATTTGTGTGACATCATTTGAAATCCGGCTGGTCAACTCCCCTACTCTTCTTTCCTCGAAAAAAGGAATTTCAAGACTTATGAGTTTTTTATAAAGAACACTTCTTAAGTTAGCGACAATCTTCTCACTAACAATGGCAAACGAATTCACCCTGAGGTAAGACAAAAGGCTTTAAATGACCAACAAAATCACCAGGAAGAAGAATAACCTGCCAAGCGTCAGTCCCAAACTGGCTTCACCGGAAATGATATTCAAAATTTCCCCGGGAATCTTCATGATTCCCAAAAAAATAAGACTTCCCGCAGATAATAATATCATTCCAATGATAAAATGCCATTTGTAGGGCAATACATAGGAGTATAACCGTAAAGCTTTCTTTAATCCGTCTCTGGTTAATTTGGGCTTTTTTTCAGGTTGTTTCCCGTTTTTGTCGCTTTCCATACTTCAAATTGTTAAAGCTTTTGAATTACTGAAAATCAAAAGTAGACAAATTTATCATATCAAAATAAAGTATTACTTTTGTCTGCAGTTTTATATTAAGCTAAAATTTTCGGGTAAAATATACCAGACATTACCACCTTTAACGTTTAGTTTGAGGTAATTGTCACCACACTGGCCTCCTCAAATAATAATATTTCAAAACATTGATTGGTTTAGTTGCGTAAACCTGTAACATTACAGCAACAAAAACAATAGAAATAAGTTGAAAAATCCTAATCCTAAAAATTACTCAATTGTAAAATCATGAAAAAAACTATCATCCTTCTTTTCCTCACATTCAGCCTATTTGCTCAAGCCCAGAAGACAGAGGTTGGTGTCATCGCAGGTGTTTCACTTTACAGTGGTGACATTTCGCCAAAAGAATTTGGGTTGTTCTTCCAGGAACTTCAACCTGCCTTTGGTATTTTTGGCAGGATCAATCCCAGCAGAACTTTTTCAGCAAGGTTAAGTTTGTCATATACCAAATTAATGGCAGATGATTTTGAAGTCGGTATCCCGGAAAGAGGGCTTAACTTCAGAACAAATCTCTTCGAAGGTGAATTGATGGGAGAAATAAATATTTTCCGATGGGGTGATAGCCGAAGAGTGGAAGTTGTGCCCTTCCTCACAGGAGGGGTCGGGTTTTTCAGGTTCAACCCGCAAGGAAGATTAGAAGATACGTGGGTAGACCTGCAGCCACTTGGAACTGAAGGCCAGGGGTTACCTGATTATGAAGCTCCCTATGAGCTTACCCAACTCAATATCCCTGCCGGTGGCGGAGTTAAATTCATTTTTAATGAACAATGGACCCTGGGTCTGGAATTTACCGGTAGAAAGCTGTTTACCGATCACCTGGACGACATCAGTAATGCTTCGGTTTATTATCTGGATGTTCTGGAAGGAAATGGTCAACTGGCAGCTCAATTCAGTAATCCAAATGTAAAAAGTCCTGAAGAAGGTGATTTCACCTATACCAGAGGAGGTCAATATATGGACTGGTACTTTTTTGGGAACATTACACTTTCCTTTAATATCGGACGTCTTTCGGGAGTGGCTGGCGGACGCGGGATCGGATGCCCCAACAATGATTTTTAAATAATTTAGAGTCTAACTTGAAGTTAGGCCTTAAATTGTACAAAAAGCGGAATGCCTTATTAAATTAGCATTCCGCTTTTTTTGTTATTCCATTAAAACCACCTGACTAATCCTTTTTACCACCCCATTGACCTTGGTTTTGAGCACATAAAAACCAGATGGTAAGGATTTTACATCCCACGTCAATTTTCCGTTTTTAAAGGCCTTCCATTGTTTGTTACCTACAGACTTTCCTGTAGCGGTGAATAATTCAACATCAAGTGTTGCAGCATATTCCAGAGTAACTTCAATAAATAAAACTTCATTGACAGGATTCGGGTAATGTTTAAATGAGGTGACCGGATCAGGTATATGGATGGTTGGAACGACCATAGTAGAATCCATTATTTCACATCCATTTTGATCTACTACTGTCACAATATAGGTCGCTTCTTCATTAATTTCAATGACCATAGTTGTATCTCCTGTACTCCACAAATAAGTATAGCCAGGTGTGCCACCATCAACAATTGCTGTTACACTCCCATTATTTTCCGGAGGATTTGGAGGGTTTGCCACAAGATTTAAGGAAAGAAACTCCGGTTCAACAACTTCGAACTCAAACACTTCTTCACAATCCATGGTATCCGTCACAATAAGTTCATAAACCCCTCCACCAACATTGTCCAATTCCGGCTCAATTTCTCCCGGAATAATTTCTCCACCCTGAGTCCAGTAATAATTATATGGAGGTCCTCCTCCGGTAAAGGCTGCAGTAATCATCCCATCCATTCCTCCAAAGCATAGTGGATTTTGAATCAACTGTTCCACTACCTCTATGGATGTAGCAGGTTGTGATACTGAGAAAAACGGAAAAATCGCTCTACAGGTATCTGAATCGGTAACCGTTACCGAATAAACACCAAATGGGACTCCAATAAGATCCTCTGAAGTAACTTCTCCATAGGACCATTCATAAGTAAAAGGTGGTGCCCCTCCAGACACCGTAATATCAATAATGCCTGTGCTGTCACCTCGACACTGGACATTAGAAATGATGGTAGTGTCGTTTACGATCAAAGGATTTTGATCTACCACACTGGAATCAATGACAGTCAATGTACATCCATTCCCATCTGTCAGGATTAAGGTATAAACGTCTGATGGTACCTGTTGAAGATCCTCCGTTTCCGACACCATTTCTCCGGAACCATCAAACCATTGGTAAGAATATTCCGGTGTACCTCCCGAAGGAGTTACGAAAATAGCTCCATCATTCCCACCAAAACAAATGGCAAGATCAAAACTATCCTGAGAGATTGTTAATGGAAGCGGGGGTGTGAGATTAACCTGCTCAGATTCAACTGAACATCCCGAACCGATATCCGTGATGGTTACGCTGTATTCCGGACTGTGCGCCAACCCTGACCTGGAAACTGTATCAGCACCTGTATTGACTATGTAAGTAGGCGTAAAATGATAAAGATAATCGCCTGTCCCATTGGAAATCGCTGCCATCATGCTTGCATCTGAGTTTCCTGCACAGGAAATCCCGTTTACGAGGAATGTGTCCAAAACAATAGCTCCGGTCTTCTCTTTTAATTTGATATCTTCCAAAATTGCCTCACATCCATTAGCGTCAACAACGGTTAAACTGTAACTGCCAGGATCAACACCCGTCAGCATGGGGCCTTCACTGCCTTCACTCCAGTAATAATCATATG
>QQUB01000423.1 GCA_008501835.1 Bacteroidota bacterium | reverse complement strand
TTACCTGCCTTTCCTACAATTCCTTCGAGAATGGTTGTCATATCCTCACTCACTCCATAATAATTCGCTAGTAATGCCTGAACGTGAGTAGCCAACGGTCCTGTTACGAAAATACTTCCAAGGTCTTTTCCAAGTGGCAGGACATTGTTGTCATTTTTCAATAACACCACTGATTTGGCTGCAGCCTGCCTGGCCAGTTCAACATGGTTTTCATGTCGGATCACCTCTGGAGAAATATGATCAAATGGCACTGATCCCGGCGGATCAAATAATCCCAGACGGAACCGGGTTGGTAATAACTCCCTTAGATTGTCATCAACGGCCTTTTCAGAGGTCAAGCCTTGTTCAATGGAATTGAGCAATACCGGGTAGGTATTTCCACAATTTAAATTGCATCCGGCATTCAGAGCATAAGCTGCAGCTTCTTCCGGAGTTTCCACGATATTATGCCCGTCATAAAAGTCAACCAGGGCCCAGCAATCAGAGACAAAATACCCCTTAAAACCCCATTGTTTTCTCAACACCTCCTGCATCAAATAAGGATGAGCGCAACACACCTCACCGTTGGTTCTGTTATATGCACCCATAATCCCTTCGACTTTGGCCTCTTTCACAAGGGCTTCAAAAGCAGGCAGGTAGGTTTCCCAGAGGTCTTTCATACTTGTTTTTGCATCAAATTCATGGCGCAGCTTCTCGGGACCATTGTGCACAGCAAAATGTTTTCCCATACCGGCCGCCTTGACAAACTTAGGATGATCACCCTGCAAGCCCTTTACAAATGAAACCGCAATCCGGGAGGTTAAAAAAGGGTCTTCGCCATAAGTTTCCTGACCTCGGCCCCACCGGGGATCACGAAAGATATTTACATTGGGGGTCCAAAAGGTTAACCCCTGGTATCTTTCCCTTTGCCCATTGGCACTGGCAAGGTTATATTTTGCTCTGGCTTCCGTAGCAATTACCTCCCCAACTTTATGAATCAGTTCCTCATCCCAGGTTGCCGCCAGGCCAATGGCTTGAGGAAAAACAGTAGCTCTTCCATTACGGGCAACACCGTGAAGACACTCATTCCACCAATTGTATTGAGGAACTCCTAATCTTTCAATGGCAGGAGCATCATACCTCAATTGACCGACTTTTTCCTCGAGGGTCATTTGAGATATCAGATCCTCAACCCTATCCTCCAGGGAACGTGCAGGATCTTGAAATGGTAAAGGTTCTTGCTGTGAGAATACCTGAACTTCAATGGCTATCATCAATATTACCAACACAAAAAAACGGATCTGAAATTTCATATAATTTTGTTTTTAGTATTCGGGCAAAATTCTTAAACGCGCTGAATGATAAGGAAAAGGCTTCGGCAAAGGAAAAAACTCCTAAGTCGAAGCCTGATTAGAATGATCGAACTAGTTTTTTTTATTTAATGGCTGTTCACTCCATCATGCCATCTAAAATTTCAATGGTTCCATCCTCTCGATAAGAGATTTCAGCTACCTTAATGCTGCGCAAATGGGTTACTCCCCCGGACAATTTACTATCGTGGTGAAACAAATACCATTTTCCTTCAAATTCACAAATACTGTGGTGAGTGGTCCACCCAACCACCGGGGTCAGGATAACACCTGCATAAGTAAACGGCCCATAGGGACTGTCACCAATGGCATAACACAACAAATGTGTATTGCCTGTGGAATAGGAAAAGTAGTATTTCCCATTGTATTCATGTAACCAGGCAGCTTCAAAAAACCTGCGGTTATGATCACCTGCAGTAATCGGATTGCCGGATTTATCAAGAATGAGTACATCCCTTGGAGATTCTGCAAACTCCAGCATATCATCAGTCAGTTTCGCTACTTTTGGGCTAAGTGCCGGAGCATCATCCGCTGGCTCTCCATCATCTTCCACGTAAGCTCCTGTTTTATACCGCTGCAACTGCCCTCCCCAAAGTCCGCCAAAATACAGGAAATAATCCCCTGAATTTTTATCGAAAAAAACCGCAGGGTCGATACTGAAACTACCCCTTATATATTCAGGCTGAGCGATAAAAGGGCCCTCCGGTTTGTCACCAACAGCCACACCAATGTGAAACACATCGTCATAATCCTTTGCCGGAAAATAAAAGTAATACTTCCCATCCTTTTCCGCTGCATCCGGCGCCCACATCTGCCTTTTTGCCCATGGTACATCATCAATGTCAATCGCCACACCATGATCGACAACCTCACCATTGATATCCTCCATCGAAAACACATGATAATCTCTCATTCCAAAATGATCACCATTGTCATTAAAAGGTATTCCTGCATCAATGTCATGTGATGGGTATATGTATATTTTGCCATTAAAAACATGGGCAGAGGGGTCTGCGGTATAGATATGCCCGACCAGGTGCCTCACTTTATCTTTCATGATTGTTTTGATTTTTGTACTCTTTGAATAATACTGTCAACGGCTGGCTTAGGGGTATTATCGCGGTTGAATAAAAGTGGATAATCACTTCTTCCTTCAATTGGCCAGTAATTACGCCAGGTTTGTGCATCGTTCACTCCCCAGGTCGTAACACGGGTTATTTTATCCTGATGTTTGACAAACAAGTCAAAGAGATCGATAAAACGGTTGTTTAACGCTAGTGACATGGAATCCGTTAAACCATTCGGGAAAGGATTCATTTTTTCCTGGTATTCTGCAGACAAAGAAACGTCTGCGGTAAGGCTCCTGTCCGGCCAGGGTAAAACGGTAACATCCAATTCAGTGACCATTACTTTCCCCAATTCAGAAAACATTAAAATACTGTTTTCAAAATTTTCGAGAGCCGGTGAGCCAACATTCACATGCCCCTGCATACCAATTCCGTCAACCTTAATTCCTTTGGCTTGCATAGCCTTGACCATTTCGTAAACGGCTTTGCTTTTTTCAGGGTTTGACAGGTTATAATCATTATAATATAATTCTGCTCCGGGATCGGCTTTTGCTGCTGCTTTAAAAGCGATCTCTACCCAATCAGGTCCAATGATCTTGTAAAATTTGCTCTCGCGCATGGTTCCATCGTCATTGATGGCCTCATTGACAACATCATACCCGTGAACCTTTCCTTTATACCTGGTCATTATTGTGGTGATATGATCTTCGAGCCTTTGTATCATATCCTCTCGATCGACATCATTACCTTCTTCATCCACGAACAACCAATCAGGGACCTGGGAATGCCAGGCAAGCGTATGGCCGGTGATATGCATATTGTGCTTTTCTCCAAAAGCTACAAAGGCATCAGCATCATCCCAGAAATAACGATCTATCTCCGGATGTATATTGACAGATTTCATACAGTTTTCAGCCACAATCGCATTGAACTGACTGACTATTACCGCATTGGTTGCCGAATCTTTCTCATGAATTTGATCGACGTTCAAGGCAGTACCAATATAAAAAATATCTGTAAACGCATCTTTTAACCCATTTGGTGCGGAAGGCTCAACGGGTTCATTGCTACAGGCGCACAGGCAACCCAGAACTAAAAAAACGAATAAATTTCTCATCACTTTTAATTTAAATATTAGAAAATCCCGGGTGTTCGGTTAATTTCTTCTCGCCAAGAGATCCTGTTCAATCTCCACTTCCATTTTTTTATTGATCTCATAGAAAAACAGCAAACCGGCACCAATTAAAAAGGGAACCGCGGGGTATACACTTACCAGCATTTTTATGCCGTTAATGGCTGATTCCGGTTGAGTAATGATCTGACCGGCTACTTCTGCTTCTTTGGGAACATAATTATACCATCCGAGAATAGAGGCTACGAGCGCCCCACCAATACTAAGACCTGCCTTCAGGCCTACCATCATTGCCGAAAAAATTATTGCTGTTGCCCGGCGATTATTTTTCCATTCTGAAAAATCAGCTACATCGGCTATCATCGCCCATAGAACTGGGATGGTGACTCCGTAGAAAAACCCATGCAAAATCTGAGACCCGAACATCATAGCCACCGAAGTCGGCGGAAACAGGTAAAAGGCCAGTATAAAGAGTGTGGAAATAAATAAGGCAATGCCAAATACATCTCTTTTTCCATACTTATCAGCCAGCCTTTTTGACAGGGTAATTCCTACGATCATCAGGATAATTCCTCCCGCATTAAATAATCCAAACCCCGCAGAGACGGGATCCTCTCCAAAGAAGTTTAAACCAATGCCTGCAAGGAATGCCAGTACTGGTTGTATGAATTCGGTCAGAGCTTTCTCATCAACGAAATTTTCAAAATAATAAACATAAGAACCACCCTTCATGGCCAGTGTAATGAATACTAAAATGGTCAACACAAGCATGATAACCCATGGTCTGTTTCTGAACAGGTCAGAGAGGTCTTCCTTTAAACTGGATTTTTGTTCCTCGGTAGGAACAATTCGTTCTCTTGTTGTAAAGAAGGTTATCAGCAGCATGATCGTTCCGATGATCGCCAGGTAAGTCATCACTGTTTCAATGCCAAGAGCTTTATCTCCTCCACCTACTTTCAAAATCAGCGGGTACATAAAAACCTGGACAAAAAACTGGGCAAACATCACTGCCACAAACCGATAGGAAGAGATGCTGTTCCGCTCACCCATATCTCCTGTTATAACACCACTTAATGAAGCATATGGTAAATTATTGGCTGCATACAATAACAACAATAAGGTATAGGTACCAACCGCATATAATACCTTTCCTTTATAAGAAAAGTCAGGCGTGCTAAATGCCAACAAAGCTACTACTCCTAATGGAATGGAGGTCCACAAAATCCATGGTCGGAATTTTCCCCATCGGGAATTCGTTCTGTCTGCCAAAGCCCCGATAACCGGATTAAATGCAAATGCTGCAACCAGTCCAACTACCAAAATGATAATGGAAGAATCTTCGGTTGATAATCCATAGATATCTGTGTAGAAAAAAGCGAGGTAGGTAATCAAGGTCTGAAAGACCAAATTCGCCGCAAGGTCACCAAGTGAATACCCTACCTTTTCTCCAATGGATAATTTTTGATGGTTAATTTTCGTCATGTTTTTATCTTTTTCTTTGAATATCAGTGCCTATCACCGGTAAACTTCATCATTTCCCTCGTATTCAAACCAGTCAAACACCGCAGTATTTTCAGATTCCTCACCGGAAGATGTGCCGTATAAAGCAAACATGGATCCGACAAACCCTCCTGCTGTTTTTGTACTTAAAAATGTTGCGTCCAAGCCTTCCCCAAGAACATTCCAGTCTCCTCCCTCTTCAGCATAAAAAAAATGGTAACTATCTCCCCTCGCTTCGATCTTCAATTGAATCGGAGCAGACATTCCTGTGATTATTTTGGATTGAATTTCATTCATTTCATGCTCAACCGATTGAAATAACTGAATCACAGGGTTTCCGTCCACTACAGATTTACACAAAAAGTAGTAATGTGATTCATTCTGGAAAATGAGCATGCCTGCCTTTTCTTTTTCATTTTTTGGAGTAAAATGCATTAAGGTACTTGCACTTCCCCGGAGGTGCTGTTGTCTGTGTCCCAGGAAGCTTGGATTTTCCGTACTGCTGCAGGTCTGTGGGCGAATTTTCATAGAAAGACTTCCACCCTTTAAGGTATGCCATTTTTCAACAGGGTTCCGCAAAAAAGTCCAGTTTTTCTTTAGTTTAGAATCATTAAAATCATCGATTAATTTAAAATTCCCGTTGAGGGGAATTTTTTCATCCTGACCTGATTTAATTGAAATGGGATATGAGTATTGTACCTCTTCAAAATCCGGATTAATGACACACCAACCACTTTCCAACCATTCCACCGGAGCCAAAAAAGTTTCTCTACCTGTATTGTAATGTTCACCTTTGTAAGGCCGGCAAGCTAAAAATACGGCCCACCAATCCCCTTCAGGCGTTTGCACAAAATCTGCATGACCGGCAGAGGTAATGGGATGGTTTCGGTCCGGGTCCAAATGCCGCTGGGTGAGTATCGGGTTCTTCTCATAGGGGATGAAAGGTCCCAAAATGTTTTTACTTCTAAATACCACTTCTGAATGGTTTTCTGCTGTACCCCCTTCTGCAGCAATCAGGTAATAGTACCCTTCTCTTTTAAATATATGAGGTGCCTCAATCCAGACGGGTTCCTTATTGATATCCACTCCTCCGTTTACAAGGGTATATTCTTCCTCCCCCAGCGTTAAAGAATCCAGGTCAAGTGACCTCATTCGAATAGTCCGGTGACCGTTATACAATGGTTTTCCTTCCGGAGCAATACTATTGTAAAGGACATAAGCCTTTCCGTCTTCATCAAAAAATGGAGAGGGATCTATTCCATCAATTTCAGGCAACCAAACAGGTTCAGACCAGGGGCCTTCGGGGTTTGTGGCCGTCACAATGAAATTCCCCCCGGTATCTACCAGTGTACAGGTTACGTAAAAAAGGCCTTCATGGTACCGTATGGAGGGAGCAAATAAACCTCTTGAAACTCTATGGCCGGTAAAGTCCATTTGTTCTTTTCTGTCAATGACATGGCCAATCTGTTCCCAATTCACCAAATCTTTTGAATGAAAGACAGGCAGACCGGGGAAATAGGCGAAAGTTGAAGTTACCATATAATAATCCCCATCAACCGCACAAATACTGGGGTCCGGATAGAAACCGGCAAGAACAGGATTAGTTATTGTAGATTCTACCAGCTTTTGCTCGCAGGATACCAACAGACCGGAAATAATGAGGAATACAGCAATTTTTTTGTTAAGTAACATCACATCAAATTTTAGGTGGCATTACAAGTCATTCAGGCACCCAAAAAACATTGAAATTCTTTGCCTTAATTTTAAAAATCGAAACAAATGACGGGAAGAAAATCAAGGGTCTCAAAAAAATAGGCTACGAGGATACGAACAACATTATCCGCACCTCGTAGCCTATAAAAATATTTAAATCAATTCTCTAAACATTTAACCGACTTTATGATAATATCCGAATCGTAATTATCTAAAACCAGTAATAAATTCTATTCACAATCTAAACCTGCTTCGTATAATTTCACATCATCCACAAAAAATGTCTGGGTGGTAGACCCAAAATCCAGGACGATATGATGATCACCGGTGGAAGTTGGCATAGCCGTAAAGACGAAGGCGTAATAGGTCCAGTCTTCGCCGACGGTGATATCCGGTGTATAGAAGAAGTCATCACTTTGACCACTTGCCCACCTGGAAACAGAAGCGCGCATAACACCATCAGGTCCGGCAGCTTTCGCCCAGAAGCTCAACTTGTACTGTGCATCAACTTCCAGAGCTACTGCATCAGAAGCGATTTGAACGTCCCAGGGGTTTCCTCCTGCTCCGGTGGCTGTAAGACAACTACTTCCTTCATACGCTTCTGCAGAGGTGCCTTCAAGAGTACCATTGAGCACCGACCAGTTATTCAGGCCGTCTTCAAAACCTGTATTAGCATACAGATTTTCTCCGGGAACGTATTCTTTCATACTTACGCCATCCACAAAAAATGTTTGTGTTGTTGACCCAAAGTCCATAACCATATTATAATCCCCTGTTGAAGTAGGCATTGCTTCAAAAATATAGGAATAATAGGTCCACTCTTCTGTTACCGCAATATCCGGTGTATAGAAAAAGTCATCACTCTGGCCACTTGCCCATCTGGATACAGAGGCACGCATAACTCCGTCAGGTCCGGCTGCTTTCACCCAGAAGCCCATTTCGTACATGGTTCCCACCTCCAGCATCATTGGATCAGAAGCGATCTGAACATCCCATGGATTACCTCCAGCTCCTGTTGCCGTAAGGGACTGAGTACCGCAATTTGCTTCAGCAGTGGAAATATCCAATGTTCCGTTTAACACCTGCCAGTTGGTGAGCCCATCTTCAAAACTTCCGTTAAGCAACTCTTCAGAAGGACCAGATACCACTCCGGATAAATCCAGGGTACCAGGCACCAATGCCATGTGATCTATCAAAAATGGAATATCTGTATGTCCCATATCGAACACAGTATTATGTTCAGGAAGGTCGTTGGTTACTGTCAAAGGGAAGGAATATACTTTCCAGTCTGTATCGAGTTCCACGTCAGGTCCGTAGAAATAATCCGCACCATTGCCGTCCCAGAAAGACTGAGACACTCTCATAATCGCCCCTTCTGCTTCCGCTTTGGCATAAAAAAGAATGGTATATTCTCCTTCATAGTCCAGTTGCATTGGCGCACTACCCAGCTGGGTATTCCATGGATTACTTGCCGCACCGACCACTCTCATGGATCTTCCGCCTCCAAAGGCATCTACCCCAACCACAGATGTCATACCATCACCGCCATTATTCTTGATCCAACCTTCAAATTCATCACCTTCTCCCAGACTCAGATCGCCATTAAAAATCAGGTTCTCTCTGGCAAAAAATGGCGTAACCTCTGTAAAGGTTCCATAATCAGTAGTGATTTCTAAAACGAGCGGAGCGTCGTCAGGTACATTAGGTACTACGACTACCATATTCGATCCATCGTTTGAGCTGATGGTTGCTTCAACACCGTCAATAGTGACAACCGTATTGTTATCCAAACTGGTACCCGTAATAACCAGATCCCCTCCAACCGGTACCCATGCGTCAAATGATTTTATCACGGGAGTAGGTATCAGGTCTACTGTTATTTCTGAGGAAACTCTGTATTTGTTATCCATAGCAAAGGTGATCGTGTTCAACCCAACCTCTGCTGTCAAAGGAACTGTATATACCAAATTACTGCCATTCACGGTGAAATCAGCTTCGATAAGTCCTACAAATACATGCAAAACAGTGTTGAGGTTATCTCCCGTAACCGTAACATCATCTCCCTGATAAACCGGATCCGGCGTCATGGAAGCTATGGTCACTGTAGGACCTTGTTCCAGATCGTCATCTTTCATGCATCCGCTGAATACAATCAGCGCAATAAACATGAGAAGCCCTAAAGAATATTTAAAGTTATTTTTCATGTCTTTTTTTCATTTTAAATTTTAATAACCTGGATTTTGTGCCACACCAGATAAATCAACAAAGGTTTGTGGAATAGGCCAAATCAAGTGATGATCCTGCATATTCACGGCATCCACATTATGTGTTGTGGCTCTTTCCTTCAACAATCCTAACCTCTTCAGGAAAGCCCAGCGGTGCCCCTCATGACCGAGTTCTCTGGCATGTTCCTCAATGACGGTTTCAATATCAGCTGTTACGAAATTGTGGTCGGAGTTTCCAAAGGCACGTTCCCTCAGCACATTCAACTTCTGAGCAGCCAAATCCTGCTGTCCGTTTAATGCATATGCTTCAGCAGCAAGGATATATGCGTGAGCATACCGGTAAAGAATAATATTTTTATATCCTTCACCTTCAGCAGTAGTTCTTCCATAAGTCCCGTCCTCCCAATGTTTGGTAGTGGTTGGCTCAAGGTATCTGCACTCTCTGTCATTAGAACACCACGCTTCGAGGTATTCCTGTGTAACAGGCTCGCCAAGCACAGGGTCAAATCCATCAGGTATTCCACCTTCTTCCAGGTCATCAAAGTACCATTCCAGCTTATGCCACGCATGAAGACGTCCGTCTTCTTCCTCGAACAATGTCCAGTAATAGCCGGTCGGGGAAAATCTGCCCCATGGCCTTCCACCCTGTTCCATAGAACGAGCGACACCTGGTAATCTGTCATACAGAGGTGTGTACATTACAGACGTATATTGAGCCTGATCAACAACCGCAGGATCGAATACCCAGGAAAAAATCAACTCTTCATTATTCTCGTTTCCGGTTTTTCCACCTTCCAGGCTAAAGACGACCTCCAAAGGCTGGAACCAGTAAGAATCATCACTAATAACTGCTTCAGCTGCCGCAGCACCATCGGTGTATTTACCTAAATCAAGATACGCTTCGGCAAGAATCATATTAGCTAAACCTTTTGAAGGCAAGCCAACAGTTCCCGATTCAGCTCTGGTTGGTAAAAGGTCCAGAGCTTCCGTAGCATCGGCAATAATTAAATTATAAACATCGGACGCAGCCGCTAGTGATACCTCTGATCTTGGAGGTTCTCCTTCCGGTAATGGCTCAGCAATCGGGATATTTCCAAATCTCCTTACCAATTCCAGGTACATGGCCGCTCTCATGGTTAAAGCTTCTCCCTTAAATTTCTGAATTTGATTTACTTCAGCTTCAGAAGTGGTTTCAAAATTATCAGAGGCCTGGATTACGAGGTTACATTTTGCAATGGCCCCATAATATTTATCCCAAATAGAAGTAATCTGATCACTGGTAGCTGCCAGTCCTCCACTATAAGTCATCATACCACGCATACCACCTTCTGAAACGTCAGTCATGTGGGTTCCATTCAACGCCAAATCGGTCCCACATTGCTTGTACAGGGATATCTCTGTATCCTGATGGATAGATCTTCCGTCCTGATAAACCTGGAATAAAATGGCTTCCACGCCATCCAAAGTATTCAAGACCTGATCGGCAGGAAGTACATCCAGTTCCTCTCTGTCCAAAATGGCATCACTACAGGCTGTAGCAGTAAGCAGGACAATAAAAAGGATATATAAATTTCTAAATTTCATTTTTTCAGACTTTATTGATTAGTTAAAAGACGATTTTGGTACCGAACAACCAGACCCTTGTTACCGGATAAGATCCACTTCCGGACTCTGGAGAGAATGCATGTACGTAATCGGTAAAATATCTAAGGTTGTTGCCTCTTACATAAACCGACATACTACCAATTCTAACCTTATCGGTGATCGATTTAGGCAGTGTATATCCAAGGGATACATTTCTAAGAGAAATAAAAGAGGCATCCTGAACTTTCAATGCATCAGTAAACAGACCTCCGGATAATGCATTTCCGGCACCGACTCGTGGCCATTCATTGGAAGGGTTATCCGGCGTCCAGTAATCAATAGCTATCTGATTACTACGTCCTGCAAAACCACCGATATAACTGTTTACTCTGGTTACACCCTGAACGATCTCTACCAACGCCGAGAGTTCAATACCTTTATAGCTGATGGTATTGTTCAAACCTCCATACCATGTTGGAGTAGGATTGCCGAGGAAGGTACGGTCATCACTGGTGATTACACCGTCTCCGTTGACATCATTAATCTTAGGATCTCCTGGATTAACTCCCCAGGTAGCTGCTTCATCAGCTTCATCGAGTTGCCAGATTCCGATAACCTCATAATCATAGATCTCACGGATATCCTGACCAATGAACCATCCGTTTGCCGGATTGTCAATAGGCTTGCCGTCTGCATCTGTACTGGTCTGGCTAAGACGAACGATCTTGTTCCTGTCAAAGGCCCAGTTTGCATTTATGGTCCATGTAAAGTCTTTTCCTTTGTAAGCCTTAACATTTATTCCTAAATCAACACCATGACTTTCTGTTTCCCCAACATTTGAAGCATATTGAGTATAACCATTATTTACCACACCAATGATGGTTTCAAAAAGCAGAAGGTCAGAAGTATTGGTCTTATAAATATCAATCGAACCGCTCACTTTGTCTTTCCAGATACCGAAGTCAAATCCACCATTGATTTGCTTACTTGTTTCCCACCTCAGGTCAGGATTGGAAGCTGTGGTATTCAAACCAAAACCATTAAAGGTTTCTTCTCCAAGAATGATCTGAACATTGTTGGTTCCTGCTCTGTAGAAGTATGTTGGGAACCTGTCATTACCCATAACTCCATAACTCAATCTGAGTTTCAGGAAGTTAAACAGATTACCTTCCATGAAGGACTCATTGTGAATATTCCAGGCCAAGGAAGCTGAAGGGAAATTACCCCAACGGTTATTTGGACCAAATCTGGAAGAACCATCCCTTCTCATGGTAAGTGTCAGACTATACCTGTCATCATAGGAATACCCTACTCTACCTACATAATATACTTTTCCCCAGTCATCTCTCGACCAGTCGTACTGAGTATCTTCACTAAGCGCATACCCAATAGCATTGTAGTCCAACAGGTTAGTTGGAATATTTTCCGCCTCGGTATTTGAACTTCTGTAATCATAAGTCTGGAAACCATATACTGCTGTCGCATTAATACTGTGTACCCCAAAATATTTTTTGTAGGTCAAAATATGGTCCATCAGGTAAGTAAGTCCTTTGGTCTCTGTGATCTGAGCAGTGCTTGGTGCTCCATCAGCATAATTAGTGGACCAGAATCTGCCATAAAAATCTTCCCTGTCTTCAGCGTATGTATTCAGGGTATAAGTGAGATCCTTGGTGAAATGCACATTAATATATGGATTCACATAAGCCCTGGTTACAAAGCGGTCAAGCACAGACTCATTGTATCTGTGTAACGGGTTGATCTGGAACTGGTCGCCCTTTACAAATTTTGTTGGCGTTCCATCGTCGTTATAGACATCACCCAGCGGAGTATTATTGCTGATCGGGATAAACGGTGCAAATCCATCGTTGATGTTAAATTCAGTAATAGCATTTGCTGTCTCATCAGCAAAGCTCTTTGACAATTGAACTCTTGCACCTATATCCAGCCAATCTGTGACTTTATAATCTCCGTTGAATCTCAGAGAAAATCTTTCATAATCGGAATGGGTAACAATACCATCCTCTGAATAATAATCTCCGTTCAGGTAATACCTGGCTTTTTCGTTACCTCCTGATGCAGAGATACCGATCATGTTCTGTCTTCCTGTTCTCAATAATACATCCTGCCAGTCGACATCCTCCCCTGCGATATAGTTTTCCAATTCTACCGGGTCAAGGAATCCGTTTAATTTCGGGTTTTCGTTACCTCCGGCAATATCCGAATCGATGAGGTATTTTACATACTCCTCTCCATTCATGAAGTTAATCCTGTTTGCCAGATTAACATATCCGGTCGAAGCATTGACGGAAATCTTTGCCTTTCCAATGGCACCTTTTTTG